>JBJKPV010000345.1:0-4734 GCA_046706015.1 Allostellaceae bacterium
ATCGGCAAGCGCCGCAACGACAAGCGGATGAACGACCCGTATCTCGATCTCTGATGTGGGGGGAGGCGGCGTGCGGCCGACCGGCCGTGCCGCCTATCGCCAATAGCCCGTGACCCAGTACCAGCCCAGTGGATGGCGGACCCAGTGCCCGGCGACCCAAACGCGGTTCTCCGGCGCAAACGCCCAATGGCCGGGGATCCAGATATAGCGGCGCAGCACCCAGCGCCAATGGCCGCCCACCCACACGGCTTTCGGATGAGGCTGGGGCGGCGGCGCTTCGCGCGGCGGCGGCGGCGGCGCTTCGGTGGCGAAAGGCCCTTCGCCGCCGGGCGGCGGCGGTGGCGGCGTCTGCGCGCAGGCGCTGACCGCGGTCACGCCGGCGATGGCGGCGAGCCCCATGACGGCAAACGCCTTCGAAGCGGCACGGCGTGTGGTGAGCGATTTGCTTTCGGAATCAGTCATCGGCGGACCCTCCCCTTGCGGTCATCGAAATGACAGGCCTGCACTACGCATCACGCACTATGCATCAAGACGATGCTGCCTCAAACCGACTCGATCGGGCGCGATGGTCGATCGCGCAAACCCGGCACACCGGTCAATCCGCCGTTCGGACGTAAACGATGTCCGCGTTGCGCCTGGGCTTGAACGCGGCGTGATAATCGAAGATTTCCTGGTCGAGCGGTGAGAGCGCCCATCGCCCGGCGAGCGCTTCGGGCGATCCTTCCTCGGCGCCCAGGATCTCGAGATTTGCGGCTGCGTCCATCGCCGAATGCCGTTCGACGTAGACATAGAGCGCAGCGGGCACGCCGAGCTTGGCAACAACCTCGCGCGCACAGATGCTGGACAAGAGAACGATCGGAAATCGAGCCAAGGCTTCGAGAAGGGAAGCGCGAAATCGCTCGAGCCGGAGTGCCTTGAAGAAATACCCTCGATGCGGTTCCACGTAATCGTCGGCGTCGATGGCTTCGCCGTCCAGCCGCCCGGCCATCTCAAGAGCGAGGAATGTCTTACCGACGCCGTCACATCCGTCGATGACGACCAGCCCCCGAACCGAGGTGAGGCGTTTCGCGAGCGCGTCTGGATCGTCGCCGATCTCGTCCATGACGCGAAGTATTGCGTCGGAAGGGCGAAAAGTCTGCTTGACGATATCCGCTGAGCCGAAGGGACGCGCCGAAGCGCCACCGGCGCAAATCCCGCATCGACGATCGTGGTTGCTGAAAGATTGACGAGAATGGCGCGCCCGGAGAGATTCGAACTCCCAACCCCCAGATTCGTAGTCTGGTGCTCTATCCAGTTGAGCTACGGGCGCATAGCCGCCGGCGATTGCATCTCGCCGACGAGGCGGCGCGACCCTAGCCGCAGCGTCGCGCGATGGCAAGATGCGTTCGCTTCCATGGACTTGGCGTGCGTTTGGCCGAGAACCGGCTTGTCGCTCCCGTCCCCATCGCATAAGATCGGACGGGACAGGGCATTATCAGCCGGCGCGTTCTGTCGCGATTGGTGCAGCGGTGAGCCGGCCGGGGGTTGCCCCCGCGACGGTCGTGTCGCTCACGGGGGAAACGACAACAAATGACGCGAAGGTGGCTGTCACGCATGCCGGGTCCGCAGTGGAAGATGGTGGCGCTCGTCGCCGCGGTTGCGCTTTCCGGCTGCTCCTATGGCAACGACGCGCTCAACTGGGCGAGCGGCAGCCCGTCCGGCTCGGGCGGCGCGGGCAGCAGCATGAGCGCGACGACCAAGGACGCGAGCAACGCGCCGATCCCGATCGCACCCTCGCGCGCCGAGAGCAATCCTGAGCCGACCAACGTGCCGCCGGGCGGCGGAACCATGGTCGCCGCGGCCACGCCCGCGTCGCAGACGCCGATCAGCAGCCTCACCTTCGTCGGCCAGAAGGCGCGCGAGTTGCGCGGCGAGCTCGACCAGTTCCAGAGCAAGCTCGGCGTCGCCAAGCAGGAGCTTGCATCGGCGCGCTTGAGCGCCGCGACCAATTCGACCACCTATTTCAACACCATCGCCGCGATCAATTCGCGCCTCCAGATCGGCACCACGCCCGGCAATCCCGAGCTGGTGGCGCAATGGAGCCGGGCGCAGTCGATGCTCGACCACATGAACAGCGACGTCGCCCGCCTCAACACCATCGCCAACCAGGTGGCGGGCGATTCGTCTTTCGGCAATTACGTGCTCAACGAGGTACGCTCGGCGTATACGCTCCAGGGCGGGACCGAGTCCGACCGCGACCAACTCCATCAGATCGAGAACCAGACGCTCGCCTCGCAGACCGAATGCGACCAGCTGCTCAACAGCTTGAGCCAGGAGATCACGCGGCAGAGCGCCTATGTGACGAGCGAGCGTAACAATCTCGTCACCCTGGCCTTGGCGATCCAGAACGGCCAGCTCTACGGGCCGAGCCTCGCCAATCGCAGCTTCGCCACCACGCCGACGCCGAGCATCGCGAACAGCACCGCTTTGCGCGAGACGTCCCGGCCGCGTACGACGACGCGCAGCCGCACGGCGGCAAGAACGGCGGAGGAAAAGCCGCTCGTCGTCATCCGCTTCGATCAGCCCAACGTCGCTTATGAGCAGCCGCTCTACACGGCGGTGAGCCGCGCGCTCGAACGCAAGCCCTCGGCCAGCTTCACGGTCATGGCGGTCGCGCCCAATGCCGGCACGCCGGCGCAGGTCGCGCTCAACACCAATGCCTCGCGCCAGAACGCCGAGAACGTGCTGCGCTCCTTGACCAATATGGGCTTGCCGGCCAATCGCGTGACGCTCTCGGCAACCATGAGCCCGGACATCCAGAGCAACGAGGTCCGGGTCTTCGTCCGCTGACCCGCTGCGGCGATGACCGCACCCGCGGCGCCCTACGCCAAGACCTTCCCCGTCTCCTGGGACGAGCTTCACCGCCACGCCCGCGCGCTCGCCTGGCGTCTCCTCGATCTCGGCCCCTGGCACGGCATCGTCGCGATCACCCGCGGCGGCCTCGTGCCGGCGGCGATCATCGCGCGCGAGCTCGACATAAGGCTGGTGGACACGGTCTGCATCGCCAGCTACGACGAGCGCGAACGCAGCGAGGTGGTGGTGCTCAAGGGAATCGCGGGTGACGGCGCCGGCTGGCTCATCGTCGACGATCTGGTCGATACGGGCACGACGGCGCGGGTGGTACGCGAGATGCTGCCCAAGGCGCATTTCGCCACGGTCTATGCCAAGCCCGCGGGCAGGCCGTTGGTCGACACCTTCATCACCGAGGTGAGCCAGGATACCTGGATCCTCTTTCCCTGGGACATCGAGCCGCAATACGCACCGCCTCTCGCCTCAGGCAAAGCACCGCGATGAGACGCGCCCGCTTCCGAGCGGCGATCGCGCTCGCCGCCCTCCTCGCCCTTTCCTTTTCTTTCATTGCCGCGCGGGCGCAAGCGCTGCCGCGGCGCGACATGGTGGCGAGCGCCAATCCGCTGGCGAGTGAGGCGGGCCGCGCGATCCTGAGCCGCGGCGGCAACGCGATCGACGCCGCCATCGCGACGCAGATGGTGCTGAACCTGGTCGAGCCCGAATCCTCGGGCATCGGCGGCGGCGCGTTCCTCGTCTTCTGGTCGGCGAAGGACCACAAGGTCGTCACTTTCGACGGGCGCGAGACCGCGCCGATGGCGGCAAAGCCCGACCGCTTCCTCGACGCAAAAGGCAAGAAGCTCACCTATTTCGAGGCGCTGGTCGGCGGGCGCTCGGTCGGCGTGCCGGGCCTCTTGCGCATGCTGCAATTGGCGCATCGCCGCTACGGCAAGCTGCCCTGGGCGACGCTCTTTCAGCCCGCGATCCATCTCGCCGAAGCCGGCTATCCGATGACGCAAAAGCTCCACGACGAGCTCGCGCGCGACCGGCTCTTTCAAAAGCTCGGGCCTCTACCGCCGCTTTTCTTCGAACCCGACGGCACGGTGAAGCCAGCCGGAACGATCCTGAAGAACCCCGCGCTCGGCGCGGTGCTGAAGCTCATCGCGCAAAAGGGCGCTGACGCATTTTATCGCGGGCGCATCGCGCGCGAGATCGTCGCCGCCGCCGATCACGCCAAGGTCAATCCCGGCGATATCACCACCGCCGACATCGCGGCCTATAAGGCGATCGAGCGCAAGCCGATCTGCGGCACGTTCCGCCTCTATCGGCTCTGCGGCATGGGGCCGCCGAGCTCGGGCGGCGTGGCGGTGATCGAGATTCTCGATCTGCTTCAGCCCTTCGATCTGCGCGACAAAGTAAACACCGTCGAAGCGTGGAACCTTTTTGCCCAGGCGAGCCGCCTCGCTTATGCCGATCGCGACCGTTATGTCGGCGATCCCGCCTTCATCCATGCGCATATTCCGGCGCTGCTCGACCGCGCCTATCTGAAAGAGCGCAGCACGCTGATCGATCCGGCGCATCTGCCACCCGGCCCGGTCGCGGCCGGCAGCCCGCCCGGCATGCGCGCCGATAATTGGGGCCATGGGCTGACGCCGGAATTTCCCTCTACCAGCAATCTCGCCGTGATCGACCGGCACGGCAACGCGCTCGACTTGACGACCACGATCGAGTTCGCCTTCGGCTCGCATCTGATGGTGCGCGGCTTCCTCCTCAACAACGAGCTGACCGATTTCTCCTTCGTGCCCGAGGAAAACGGCAAGCCGGTCGCCAACCGTGTCGAAGGCGGCAAGCGGCCGCGCAGCTCGATGGCGCCGACCCTGGTCTTCGACCGCAAAGGCAAGCTGGTGA
>JBJKPV010000346.1:0-12274 GCA_046706015.1 Allostellaceae bacterium
CCGAGCTCGGTGAGTTCCTCGGTCCGCGCCGCGAGCCGCGTCACCGCGCCTTCCTCCAATTCCACCACTTCGGGCAAAAGCAGGATCTGGCGCGCGACGCCCGAAGCGCCCAGCGCCTCCTTCATGCGCTCGTAAACGAGGCGCTCATGCGCGGCATGCTGATCGACGATGACGATGCCGTCTTGGGTTTGGGCGACAACATAGGTCTCGTGCAGCTGCGCCACCGCCGCGCCCAACGGAAACACCGTCGCTGCGGCCGCGATCTCGGTTGGCGCGCGCGCGGCCGGCGCGGCCAGATTCGCTGCTTGCGGCGAAGGCAGCGGCGCTTGGTACTCGGCCGCCGCCTCGGCAAGCCCGCGCGGCGCGATGGACGACGGATAGCGGAAGGCCTGGCCGCCGGGACGAAATGAAGACAGCGCTGTCTCGGCAACGGTGGTCGAGGCGCGGTGACCCGCCGCGGCCAAGGCCTGGCGCAAAGCGCCGACGATGAGGCCGCGCACCAGATTTGCGTCGCGGAACCGCACCTCGGCTTTGGCGGGATGGACGTTGACATCGATCGCCTCGCCCGGGCCGTCCAAGAACAGCGCCACCATCGGATGGCGGTCGCGAGCGAGGAAATCCTGATAGGCCCCGCGCACCGCGCCGACCAGGAGCTTGTCGCGCACCGGCCGGCCGTTGACGAAGAGATATTGGTCGCGCGCGGTCGCGCGATTGAGCGTCGGCAGGCCGGCGAGAC
Source organism: Allostellaceae bacterium (assembly GCA_046706015.1). Taxonomy (GTDB): domain Bacteria; phylum Pseudomonadota; class Alphaproteobacteria; order ATCC43930; family CGMCC-115725; genus CAIKMD01. Next base: position 737 of record JBJKPV010000346.1, read on the forward strand.
CGGTCAAGGTGAACCCCTCGCGCTCGGCCATGATCGACAGCGCATTGTCGGCTAAATCGCGACCCATGATCGCCGCCAGCCGCGCGCGCCGCGCGTCATTGCCGGCGAGATCGCGCGCGATCGCGTTGAGGCGCAGAAGGATGCGATCCTCCTCGCCGCTCACCGTGAAACCGATGCCGGGATAGGCCATGGCGAGACGCTCGACCGCGTCGATGATGGCGTCGCGCTCGGCGCGCGCCGATTTGAGGAATTTCAGTCGTGCCGGCGTCGCGTAGAACAGATCGCGCATCTCGACGCGCGTGCCGGGCGAGAGCGCCGCGGGCTGCACCTCGGCTTTGGCGCCGCCTTCGACCGCGATCGACCAGCCGCTGTCGCTGCCACGCTTGCGGCTGGCGATCGAGAGCCGGCTGACCGCGCCGATCGAGGGCAGCGCCTCGCCGCGAAAGCCGAGCGTATCGATGCGCATCAGATCGTCGTCGGGAAGCTTCGAGGTGAAGTGGCGCTCGACCGCGAGCGCGAGTTCCTCCGCGCTCATACCGATGCCGTCATCGGCGACGATGACGAGGCTTTGCCCGCCCTCTCTCAAGGTCACGTCGATGCGCGCGGCATCGGCATCGATCGCGTTCTCGACCAGCTCCTTGACCGCCGAGGCCGGGCGCTCGACCACTTCGCCCGCGGCGATGCGGTTGACGACGACCGGCGGAAGCTGGCGCAGAGGCATCGCTCGATTGTGACTCTTTGCCTGGCTTTCGCCAAGGCGAGCTTCGGCGGCGCGAAACGCGCGCGAGTCGGCTCAGCTATCCGAGTCGCCGGGCGCGCTCACGGTTTCGGCCGGCGGCGCCGTTAGCGGCTCTTGCACCACGCGCGCCGCGCGCCGCGGGGCGCGACGGTGCCTCATGCGCGCGCGCATATGGCGCAAGGCACGGCGCAGGCGGCGATAGATCACATAAACGAGCGTGGCAGCCGCGAGGATGCCGAGACTCGTGCCGATCCAACGGAAAAGAAAATCGGCCAAGCCCATGATCGGATAGCCCCTCCGCTGAACGCGCTACGCCCCAGAATAGTAGCATTATGCCAACTACTTTAAGGAGAAAATTACCACCGGATACTGTCGCGAAGGATGTCCCGTGGCGGAGCGGAAGCGCTTAGGCCATCTCGCCAAGATATTGCCGCGCAATCACCTTGCCCTCCTCGACTGCGGGCTGGTCGAAGGCATCGACGCCCAGCAGATCAGCGGCGATGATGGTCTCAAGCATGAAATGCATGAGCAGCGCACCCATGCTGCGCGCGTCCGGGCGCGCAATATGGATCAGCCGCGTCGGCCGTTGATTGCGCATCAGGCTTTGCGCCGTCGCGCGCTGCTCGGCATCGAGCAGGTCGCCCATGCGCTTGCCGGCGAGGTAGCCAAGCGCCGGATCAGAGGCGATGTCGCGCGCCACGACCGCACCGGTGCCGGCAGCCTCGGCGGTGACGAGTGTGAACATCTTGTCGGGCGGACCGGCGAGATAGAGCTGGAGCTGGCTGTGCTGATCGACCGTGCCGACAGCGCGAATCGGCGTCGTGCCCTTGCCGTCCTTGCCGAGACTCTCGGCCCAGAGCTGACGGAACCACAAGCCGAAATGCGCGAGGCGATCGATATAGGGCATGACGACCGTCGTGCCGATGCCGCGCGCTTCGGAAAGCGCAATCGAAACGCTGGCGCCGAGGGCGGGCGCCGAATCGCGCGGCGATGATGCGCCAAGCGTCGCATCGAGCACGTCGCCGGCGCCTTGGCGCAGCGCCTCGACATCGAGCCCGGCCAGGAGCGCCGGCAAGAGACCGACATTCGAGAGCACGGAATAGCGTCCGCCGATGCCCGGATCGTGATCGAGGATCGGCAGGCCGAAACGCGACGCAAGCCGGCGCAGCACGTTGTCACGCGGCTCGGTGATGGCGATGGCACGCTTGGCGAGATCGCTCTCGGCCACATGGGCGCGCAGCCAATCGAGGCAGATGACGAATTGCGTCAAGGTCTCGGCGGTGCCGCCGGATTTGGAGATCGCCACGACGCCGGTGCGCGTCGGATCGAGCGCGGCGAAAAGCGTCGTGAAGCTCGCGGGATCGATATTGTCCATGAAATGGACCCGTGGCAACGCGCGCGCATCGGCCAGCGCGTAAAGCGTCTGGCCGCCCAAGCTCGAGCCGCCGGTGCCGAGGATCAGCACGTCGCGGAATCTCTGCCGCGGCGCGGCGCGGAAATCCTTGAGCACGCGCTTCACCGCCCTTAAACCGTCGCGCCGCTGCGGCAGGCGCAAGAGCGGCAGGCTGCCATCCGCGTGGCGGCGGCGCAGCGCGTCGAGCGACGGCGCGGCGCGCGCCAGCATACTATCGAGCGTCGCCGCGTCGAGCCCGCGCGCGCCGACGGTCTCAGCGAGGCAGCCTGAAATGTCGTGGCGATAATCCATCCTTCACCCGCCCGGCGCGACGCGACGCGCCTCGGTCAAATCCGCCGGCGAACCGGCGACCACGAAGAAGAGCCCGTCGGGATCGAGAATCCGCTTGGCTACGCGCTTGGCATCAGCGAGCGTGACCCCGTCGATCAACTTGTCGCGCCGGTCGAGATAATCAAGACCGAGATGGTCGAGCTGGATCGAGACGAGGATCGAGGCGATGCGGCCGGTCGAGCTGAGATTCAGGGGAAAGGAGCCGGTCAGATAAGTCTTGGCGTCGGCGAGCTCCTTGGCGGTCGGCCCCCCATCATGCATCCGCCGCCATTGCTGGCGGATGAGCGCGATGGTCTGCGCCACCCGCGCGTTGCGGCTCGCGACTTGGCCGAGGATGATGCCGCCATGGCGCAGCGGATCGAGATTGGCGGAGATCGAATAGGCGAGGCCGCGTTGCTCGCGCACCTCGAGCGCCATGCGCGAGGTGAGCCCGCCCGAGCTGAGAATATTGAGCACGAGCAGCGCGGCGTACCAATCGGGATCGTCGCGCTTCAAGCCCTGCTGGCCGAAGATGACGACGCTTTGCGGCACGCCGAGCTCCGAAACCAGAACCTCGTTCAGGCGATGCACCTTGAAATCGTGCAGCGTGTCCGGCGCTGCATGCGCGGGCAGCGCGCCGAAGGTGCTGTCGAGCAGCGGCTTTAAAACAGCCGGCGTGATGTCGCCGACCACGGCGACGACGAGCACGTCCTTGGCAAAGCGCGCATGGACGAGCGCGCGCATGTCGTCTGGCGTGATGTGCTCGATCGATTGCGGCGTGCCGCGCCGCGAGCGCGCATAGGGCGTGCCGGCGAAAGCGTGCTTCAGCCACATGCGATAAGCGATGGCGGTGGGCTGGCGCAGATCGCGGCCGAGCGAATCGAGGATCTCGGCGCGCAGCCGTGCCACGGGGGCGGGATCGAAGCGCGGCGCGGTCAGAGCGAGACGAAGCAGATCGAAGGCCGGCGCGACATGCGAGCTGAGCGTGTGCAGATCGGCCGTGATCGCGTCTTGATCCGCATCAAAATCGATCGACGCGGCGAGATCATCGAGCTTGCTCTGATAGGCCGTGCTGTCGAGATCGCCCGCGCCCTCGTCGAGCAGATCGGCGGTGAAGCTCGCAAGGCCGGCCTTGTCGTCGGCATCGAGCGCCGATCCGCCGCGGAAGGCGATGCTCATCGAAACGATCGGAACGGTGTGATCCTCGACCAGCCAGGCCGTGATGCCGCCCGGGCTCACGACTTTCTCGACGTTCAGCGCCTGCGCCGGCAGGCTTGCGAGCATGGCGAGGCCCAAAACCGCGGTGAACCCCGCGACGAGACGCAAGGCGCGCGCGCTCACGAGGTCGGGCCCGGCATCAGCACGCCGGTGACGGCGATGTTGTTACGGATGACGAGGCGCGCGGCCGCGAGCACCTGATCGCGCGTCACCGCGCCGATCCGCTCGGGCCAGTGCTCGACATCGTCGAGGCTGCGTCCGGTAGCGAGCGCCGCGCCGACGATGTGGGCAGGCCCGCTGAGGCTGTCGCGCGCATAGGCGGCCGCGGAAATCATCCGCGTCTTGGCGCGCTTGACCGCTTCATCGGAAATCCCGCCCTCGAGAGCAGTCTTGACGATGGCGTCGAGCGCGCTCTCGAAATCCGCAACGGAAACGCCGTTCTTCAGTCGCGCGGCGAAGCCAAACGTCGCGAGGTCGTAGACTTCCGGATCGTAGAACGCGCCGGCCGAGAGCGCCAAAGGATGATCGATTACCAGCCCCTTATAGAGCGGCGAGTCGGCGCTGCCGCCCAGCACCTCGGCCAGGACCTGAAGCGCGTAAGCGTATTGCTTGTCGCTGACGCGGTAGCTCGGCGCCAGGAACTCGCGGGTCCAGCTGACCTCGGTGACGCGCGGACTCTTCATGGTGAGTCGCGCGGCGGCGACCTTGGGCGGCTCGCTCACGCGCTTGCGCACTGGCACGCTGCGCGCCGGGATCGGGCCGAAATATTTCTCGGCCAGCGCCTTCACCTGCTCGGTCGTCGCATCGCCGCCGACCACGAGAACGGCATTGTTGGGCGCGTACCAGCGATGATAAAAGGCGCGCTCGTCCGCCGCCGTCAGGCCATGCATCTCCGATTCCCATCCGATCGTCGGGATGCGGTAGGGATGATTGAGGAACAGCGCGGTGTCGAGCTGCTCGTTGAAGAGCGCGGCCGGGCGGTTGTCGATGCGCATGCGCCGCTCTTCGAGAATGACTTGGCGCTCGGGCGTCACCACCGTGTCGGTGATCTGGAGATGCGCCATGCGGTCGGCTTCGAGCTTCATCACCAGCGCGAGTCGGTCGGACGCGACGTCCTCGAAATAGGCGGTGTAGTCGTGCGTGGTGAAGGCGTTGTCGCGCCCGCCATTCTGCGCGACGATGCGCGAAAACTGGCCGGGAGGCACCGCCTTGGTGCCGCGGAACATCAAATGCTCGAGGAAATGCGCCGTGCCCGATTCCCCGCGCGGCTCATCGGCCGCGCCCACCTTGTACCAGACCATTTGCGTGACGATGGGCGCGCGATGATTGGGGATCACCACCACGGTCAGCCCGTTGGCGAGCTTGAACTCATGCGCCTCGAAGAGCTCGGCCCGCGCTGGCCGTGCCGCCGCCAACGCCACCAGCAAGAGCATCGCACCGGCAGCGAGCCGCAACGCCTTCGCTGCAGCTTTTCCCCCGAACGGGATTGCGACGCCTAGAACAGCCACCCGAACCAGGAACTGCTTTTGGTGCGCTCGAAAGTCGGGACCTCAAGCCCCTGGCGCGGCGCGGGACCGGTCGTCTTCGCCGCGCTGTCGGCAATGCGCAGGCGTGAGGCTTCGGCGGTCGGATTGATCACCTGATCCGCCGGCGGTGTCGTCGGTCCCTGCCAGAAGAGAAGCCGGTCGACGAGGGTGCGTTCGAAGGGAACGCCTTGCTGCGGATCGGTATTGACCAATTGCCTTATGTCGGGCGGCGCGTTGGCTGCGCCGGCCTCGCGAAGCAGATCGGTCTCACCCTTGCTCCGGTCGGCCTCGGGCTTAGGCAGCGCCGCCTGCTGGGTCGCGCCTGCGCGGAACACGCTTTCCTTCGCCTGTTGCGTCGGGGAAATCTGCTCCGGTCCGTTGCCGACCCGCGGCGGGCGCAAGGTGAAGTCCGGGGGCACCGCCAGGGGTGCGTTCGAGACGACTTGGAATTCGTCCGGAATGACCCGGGTCTTGCCGATCGCGCGGTTGAAACTATCGCAGCCCGCTAACGGCACCGCAGCGACGGCGAGCGCAACAATGAAAAGTGGTATTGGGCGTTTCGTGACCAATGGGCGCTCCCTGATGGGCACTACTTAACCGCTTACGCGCCGGCCAAGCAAGCCATCTATCAACAGGGCGGCAACACCGACACAAATTGCCGCATCAGCAAGATTGAAGGCGAACCAGTGCCATTCGCCGAGGTGAAAATCGAGAAAATCGACCACCGCCCCGCGGCTCAGCCGATCAACGACATTGCCGATGGCGCCGCCAATGATGAGCCCAATTCCTACCTGGAGTTGCACCGTATTGGCGCGCCAGAGCCAGGCGAGCAGGCCCAGCACGATGACGGCGGCGAGCACCGTGAAGACTACGGTATTGGCCGCCGCATTGTCGTTGAAGAGCCCGAAGCTCATGCCGCGATTGCCGGTCAGCACCAAATTGAAGAACGAGGTCACGGTCACGACCGGCGGCTTGTCCGGCGGTCGCGCGGCGAAGAAGCCCCAGACCCAGGCCTTGGTCACCTGATCGGCAATCGCGACCAGGGCCGCCACGACAAGGCCGAGACGCATGGCTCAGCGTCTCGCCGCTGCCAGCGCATCGACCGCGTCAGCGCAGCGATGGCAGAGATCCGGATGGGCGGGGATGCTGCCCACTTCGGGTAGAACGCGCCAACAGCGCTGACATTTCTCGCCCTCGGCCAAGCCGATTTCGACCGCGACGCCGGGCACATCGGGCAGGCTGAAGCCCTCCGCGGACCCGACCGACGGGGCCTCGATAAGCGCAGCGCTCGAGGTGTTGGCGATCTCCGCCAGATCGAGGTCGCGGAGCGCCTCGCTGTAATCTTGCGTGTGGCGGACCTGCGGATGCGCCTGAAGGCTCGAGCCGACGCGCTTGGCCGCGCGTTCCAATTCGATCGCGCCAGTCACGACCCGGCGCACATCGCGAATCTTCGCCCATTTCGCGGCGAGCGCGTCGTCGCGCCAGGGCGCCGGCAGCTCGCGATAGAGCTGAAGATGAACGCTCGAACCCTCGCCCTCGCCGTGGCGCTGGAGCCAGGCCTCTTCGGCGGTGAAGCAAAGAACCGGCGCGAGCCACCGCACCAGCGCCTCAAAGATATGATCGAGCACGCTCCGCGCTGCGCGCCGTGTCGGCGCGCTCGGCAGATCGCAATAGAGCGAGTCCTTGCGCACGTCGAAATAAAAGGCCGAGAGGTCGACCGCGCAGAAATGATGGAGCGCGGTGAACATCGCGTGGAAATCGAAATCCTCGGCCGTCTTGCGCACCAGCGCGTCGAGCTCGGCCAAACGATGGAGAATGAAGCGCTCGAGCTCGGGCATCGCCGCGGGCGCGACGCGCTCGGCCTCGGAAAAGCCCGCGAGCGCGCCCAGGAGATAGCGCAGCGTGTTGCGCAGGCGGCGATAGACATCGGCCTGATATTTGAGGATCTCAGGACCGATGCGCAGATCCTCGGAATAATCGGACGCCACCACCCACAGGCGCAGAATGTCGGCGCCGCTTTGCGACACGACTTGCTGCGGTGCCACGACATTGCCCAGGGACTTCGACATCTTGCGACCTTGCTCGTCGAGCACGAAGCCATGCGTCAGCACCGCCTCGTAAGGCGCGCGGCCGCGTGTGCCGCAGCTTTCGAGCAGCGAGGAATGGAACCAGCCGCGATGCTGGTCCGAGCCTTCGAGATAGAGCGAGGCGGGCCATTTGAGCTCTGGCCGCTGTTCCAGAACAAAGCTGTGGGTCGAGCCGCTGTCGAACCAGACATCGACCACGTCCTTGATTTGCTCGTAATCCGTGGGATCGCGGCCGGGCCCGAGAAAGACCGCGGGATCGGTCGAATACCAGGCATCGGCGCCTTCCTTCTCGAACGCCGCGGCGATGCGATCGACCACGTCCTGGTCGCGCAGCACTTCGCCGCTGCGCTTGTCGACGAAGACCGCGATCGGTACGCCCCAGGCGCGCTGGCGCGAGATGCACCAATCGGGACGCGTCTCGATCATCGCGCGGATGCGGTTCTGACCCTGCGGCGGGTACCAGCGCGTCGCGTCGATTGCGGCGAGCGCTTTCTGGCGCAGATCGTTCTTCTCCATGCCGATGAACCATTGCGGCGTGGTGCGGAAGATGAGCGGCGCCTTGGAGCGCCAGGAATGCGGATAAGAATGGACGAGCGGTGCTTCGCCGAGCAGCGCGTCCGCGGATTTGAGCGCCTCGAGCACCACCTTGTTGGCGTCGCCGGTCTTGCCGTTGGGCCAATAGACGTGGCGCCCGGCGAAGAGCGGCACCGATGGCAAATAGGTGCCGTCGGCGGCGACCGTCTCGGGCACCGGAATGCCATGCTTCTGGCCGAGATCGAAATCGTCGGCGCCGTGACCCGGCGCGATATGGACGAAGCCGGTGCCGTCGGTGGCGGTGACGAAATCGCCGGCGAGCAAGGGCACGTCGAAATCATAGCCTTGGCCATGAAGCGGATGCCGACAGAGGGTTCCGGCGAGATATTTTCCCGAGACCAGTTCGACCTTGCCGCCCAGCCGCGCGATCTCGGCGAAGTTCACCTCGAGCGGCGCGGCAACCACGAGCTTCTCGCCGACTTTCGCGAGACTGCCTTCGCGCACCGTCGCCACCTCGATCACGACGTAATCGAGATCCTCGTTGAAGGCGATGGCGCGGTTGCCGGGCAAGGTCCAAGGCGTCGTGGTCCAGATCACGACCGAAGCGCCTTGGAGCGCCGGCACGCTCGCCTTCGCCACCGGGAACTTCACCCAGACCTGCGTCGAGGTGTGATCCTCGTACTCGATCTCGGCCTCGGCGAGCGCGGTCTGCTCGACCACCGACCACATCACCGGCTTGGCGCCGCGGAACAGCCCGCCATTCATCAAAAACTTGCCGATCTCGCGCACGATCTGCGCCTCGGCGGCGAATGCCATCGTCGTATAGGGATGCGCCCAATCGCCGATCACGCCCAAGCGCTTGAACTCCTCGCGCTGCACGTCGATCCAATGCGCGGCGAAATCGCGGCATTGCTTGCGGAATTCGAGGATCGGAACCTCGTCCTTGGAGCGCTTCTTGGCGCGGTATTCTTCCTCGATCTTCCATTCGATCGGCAAGCCGTGACAATCCCAACCCGGCACATAGACCGAATCCTTGCCCAGCATCTGCTGCGCGCGGCTGATCACGTCCTTGAGGATTTTGTTGAGCGCGTGGCCGATATGGAGATTGCCATTGGCGTAGGGCGGGCCGTCATGGAGCACGAATTTCTCGCGGCCCTTGGCGGCGTCGCGCTGGCGCGCGAAGAGGCCGATCTTCTCCCAGCGGGCGAGCAAGAGCGGCTCGCGCTTAGGCAGATCGCCGCGCATCGGGAAGTCGGTCTGTGGCAGGAAAACGGTCGAGCGGTAGTCGGTGGCCATGGCCTTAAGAGTTCTCGGGGAAAGCGGCGTCGCCGGTCATGTCATCGTGTGACGGGCGGCAGCGCGGGAAGGGGCACAACGCGACGTTCCGATCCCCTTGCAGGGGACCGGCTAGCTAATTCGCGCGATATGCCGGCGCTGAGCCATAACCATGGCCCCGAAAGATAGGTGGCAAGGCCCCGAATTGTCAATTGGACGGCCGGTTTGCCGCCAGCAGCGCGCGCGCCTTTTGGCAATCCGCGGCGATTTGGGCCTTCAAGGCATCGAGCCCGTCGAAGCGCTGCTCCGGGCGCAGATGCTCGATCAGCGCGACGCGCAGATGCTTGCCATAAAGATCGCCGTCGAAATCGAAGAGATGCGCCTCGAGCCGCAGATCCCTGCCGCCGACGGTCGGACGCCAGCCAAGATTGGCGGCGCCGTCGAACCAGTGGGCCGCGACGCCTTCGTCGAGCGCGGCGCGTACGGCATAAACGCCCGCCGCCGGCCGCAGATAATCCGCGAGCTCGATATTGGCGGTCGGGAAACCGATGGTGCGGCCAAGCCGGTCGCCGGTCTCGACCCTGCCCTCGATCTCCCAGGGGCGGCCCAGCAGCGCCGCCGCCTCGCGCGGCCTTCCGGCGACGAGATGCGCGCGGATCTGCGTCGAGGAGTAGACGACCCCTCCCGCAGCCGCGACCGGGGCGATCACCTCAACGGCGAAACCGTGCTTGGCCCCCTCGGCCTTGAGCAGCTCCGGCGTGCCGCGGCGCTTGTTGCCGAAGACGAAATCATAGCCGACCACGACCGCCTTGACGCCGAGCGCCTTGACCAGCGCCTCGCTCACGAATTCCTCGGCGCTCTTCTTGGCGAAATCGAGATCGAAATGCAGCGTGAAGAGATAATCGACGCCGAGCGCCTCGAGCGCGCGCGACTTGGCGCGAAAGGGCGTCAGGCGAAAGGGCGGCGCGCCCGGCTGAAAGACGCTGCGCGGATGCGGCTCGAAAGTGAGCACGGCGAAGGGCGTGCCGGCCGCACGCGCGGCGTCCTTCGCCGCGCCGATCACCGCCTGATGGCCCAAATGCACGCCGTCGAAATTACCGACCGCCACCACGGCGCCGCGCGCCGCCTCGGTGGCGTTGGTGTGGCGAAAGACGTGCATCGGGCCTCGATATCGATATCAGGACGGCGCCAGGACGGTCGCCTCGCCGTCGATGACGACGGTCTCGCCGACCCGGCACTGCGTCTTCAAGATCGCGCGTCCCTTGTCGGGGAAGACCTCGCTCACCGTCACTCGCGCTTCGACCTTGTCGCCCAACCGCACCGGCGCCTTGAAGGCGAGAGTCTGGCCGAGATAGACGGTGCCCGGCCCTGGGAGCTGGTCCGCGAGCACAGTCGAGATGTAGCTCGCCACCAAAAGCCCATGCGCGATGCGGGTCTTGAACCGCGTGGTCTTGGCATAGGCCTCGTCGAGATGTACCGGATTGTGATCGCCCGAAACCACGGCAAAGGCCTCGACATCCTTGGCCGTGACGACATGCTCGTGGGCCGCGGTCATGCCCACCGAAAGTTCGCCGATCGCATAGCCACGGGTTGGAAGCTCGGCCATCGCACACCTCGCTCAAATCGATTGCGCCGGACCTTAACACGAAGAGGTGCAACCACAAGCCGGCCCTTTCCCCGCCACAGGCGCACCGTTACTCTGCGCCCGGTCGCAGCAAGAGGGGTTGTCGAGGTGGAAGGCGACAGCGCAGCGCCCCTGCGCGAGATGTGGTACTACGCCATCCCGGGGGACCGGCTGAAGCCCGGAAAGACGCTCGGCAAGCGCCTGCTCGGCGAGCCGCTGCTCTTGGGCCGTGGGGCCGATGGCGGCGTCTTCGCGCTGCGCGACATCTGCCCCCATCGCGGCATACCCTTGAGCGCCGGACGATTCGATGGCAGCGAGATCGAATGCTGCTATCACGGCTGGCGTTTCGACCGCGGCGGCCGTTGCACCGCGATTCCCTCGCTGGTCGAAGGACAGCCTTTCGATCTGGCACGCATTTCCGTCGCCTCCTATCCGGCGCGCGAGGTGCAAGGAAACATCTGGGTGTTCTTTGGCCGCGATCCGTCCGCCGCGCCCGAAGTGCCGCTTCTGCCCGATATCGGCGAGCGCGGCCCCAACGTGTACGAGAGCGTGCTCCTGCCCTGCGCCATCGACCACGCCGTGGTCGGCTTGATGGACCCAGCGCACGGGCCCTTCGTCCATCGCTCATGGTGGTGGCGCAAGCGCAGCTCGATTCACGAGAAATCCAAAGCCTTTGCCGCGAGCCCTTACGGCTTCACCATGCTGCGGCACCGGCCCTCGACCAATTCCGGCGCCTATCGCCTGCTCGGCGGCGCACCCGAGACCGAGATCGCGTTCCGGTTGCCCGGGGTCAGGGTCGAGCACATCACGGC
>JBJKPV010000347.1:0-14754 GCA_046706015.1 Allostellaceae bacterium
CGCGGGAGGCGGGGTGATGTCATGCGATGATCCGACCGATCACTTCGGCGGATGCATTTCCTTCCACGGATCCTTGACCATCTTGAAGGTCTCGAAATCGACATTGGCGAGTTTGCCGTTCACCTTCTCGCAACGGCGGATATAGATGTTCTGGACGATGTCGCGGGTCTTTGGATCGATCATGAAGGGGCCGCGCGGGCTGTCATTCGTCTTGTAGTGGCTCAAGATCGCCATGGCTTGGTCGCCGGTGAAGTTGCCATGGGTCTGCTTGATGACGTCGAAGATCATGGCCATGCCGTCCCAGCCCCCTACCGACACGAAATCGGGAATGTCCTTCGCGCCATAAGCCTTGTGCCACGCCGCGACGAACGCCTTGTTGGCTGGCCGGTCCGAGGATTCCGTATAGTTGCCCGAGCTGACCACGCCGAGCGGGATGTCGCCCATCTTGGGCAATTCGCTGCTGATCAGCAGATCTTGCGTCGTAACCAGGGTGATGCCCGCCTTCTTCAGCTCGAGATCGCTATAGCCCTTCATCATTTGGGTCGATTCCGGGCCGCCCGGCACGAAGATGAAGAGCGCCTGCGGCTTGGCGTCGCGGATGCGCTGGAGATAGGGCGTGAAGTCGACATTCTCGACCGGGAAACGCACCGACCCGATGATCTTGCCGCCGCCTTTCGTAACGCCCAGCTGGAAGCCGCCTTCGGCATCCCAGCCCGGCGCGTAGTCGCTGACCGCGGTGTAGGCCTGCTTGAGGCCGTGCTTGACCGCCCATTCGCCCATCGGCTCGGAAACCTGCCACAGGGTGAAGGAATCGCGAACGACATAAGGCGATTTCTCGGTGATCACCGCGGCCGCGGCGTTCATGTCGACGAACGGGATCTTGGCCTGGGTCATGATCGGCGCGATCGCCAGCGCGTTCGGCGAATAGACCACGCCGGCGATCATGTCGACGTGATCGCGGGTGATGAGCTCCTGTGCCAGGCGCTTGGCCACGGCCGGATTGATGCCCGTCGTGTCGCGTCGGATGAGCTCGATCTTCACGCCGGCGGGCAAATCCTTCGCATGCAGCTTCGTGTAGAGGCCGAGGCCCTTGTCCATCGATAGACCTGGCGGTGCCAGAGGGCCGGAATAGGTCGTGATGATGCCGATCTTGATCGTCTTCGCCGCGGCGGGGAACGCCAACAAGGATGCCAGCGCCACGAGGGCGAATGCGTGAAACCATTTATTCTGCGAGTTCATCATGCCTCCCTGCCAGATCGGCGCTTCTTGGCTCACCGCCGCACCGTAATCGTTATGCTAAGGCAACGAGGGCTTCGAGGCAATCTGCCCTGCGCCCGAGGATTCGGCGAAGAGATCGGGCGGATCGGCACGCCGCCCCGGCGCGAGATCGTGGGCGGTGACACCGACAAGGCGGAATTCCGTGCCGTCGAGCACGCGCTTCAGCACGGGTCCCACCGCCGCGAGGATCGTGTCGGCACGCATCGTGGGATCGCGCAGCCGGCAGGCATGGGTGCTGATCTTGCGGTCGAAGCGTCGCAGCTTGAGCGTGATTGAACCGGCGGCGAGCTCTGCACGGGCCAGGCGCTCGGCGAGCTTGGCGCAGAGTTTGACCAGTTCCGCGGCGATATCTTCATAGCGCGCCAGGTCGCGGGCGAAGGTGCGCTCGGCGCCGATTGATACCGAGCGGCCGCGGCCGAAGCCGACACGCCGTCCGTCTTCGCCATAGGCATAGTGTAGCAGTCGGTCACCCCAGCGGCCGAAGCGATGGGCGAGCTCGTCGCGCTTGGCCTGGCGCAGCTCGGCAATGGTGCGAAAGCCCATGGCTTCGAGCTTGCCTTGCATGACCGGGCCGACGCCCGGTAAGGCCGAGACCTTCATCGGCCCGAGCAAGGCAAGCGCGTCGCTTTCGCCGATGATGCGGAAGCCCTGTGGCTTGCCCAGATCGCTCGCGATCTTGGCCAGCATCTTGTTGGGCGCGAGCCCCACGGAGATGGTGACGCCGACGCGCAGCTCGATCTGGAGCGCCAGTCGCGCCAGTGCCCGCGCCGCGGGCTCGGCCCGCTCGCGGGTCGAGAGATCGAGATAGGCCTCGTCGATCGATACGGCCTCGAGCCGCGGCGTCAATGCCTCCATCAGGGCGCGGATGCGCCGCGATTCGGTGCGGTATTTTTCCATGTCGGGGCGGATGACGGTGGCGCCAGGGCAAAGGCGCAAGGCTTGGCCCATCGGCATGGCCGAGCGCACGCCGAAACGTCGCGCGACATAGCAGCAAGTGAGCACGACCCCGCGCGCGCCGCCGCCGACGATCACAGGCTCGTCGGCGAGCTCGGGCCGATCGCGCTTTTCGACCGAGGCGTAAAACGCATCGCAATCGACATGCGCGACGGTGAGAATCGTCAGCTCGGGGTGAGCGACGAGACGTTTCGAGCCACAGGAGGGGCAGGACTCGGGTGCGGGCAGTGCGACCTGAGTCAGGGCGCCGCAATCGCGGCATAGGCAATTCGCCTCGATATCGGCGGCGGCTTGCATGGCGGACTCTTTATACCATCGCGCGCGGTCGCGGCGGATGCTAGAAGCCGCTCACGCCCCCTCGATCTCGAGCCCAAGGAGGATCCATGCGGCCGGTTCCGATCGGCACCAAGGGAAGCTTCTCGTTGGTGGTGCAGCCCGCGCATCTCGCCAGCAATTTCAAAGATGCGATGCTGCCGCCGGTGCTCTCGACCCCGGTGATGATCTTGATCATGGAGAACGCGGCGCTCAACGCGCTGAAGATCTATCTCGAGCCCGGCGAGAGCGCAGTCGGCACCCGCGTCGATATTCGCCACATCGCGGCGACGCCGGTCGGCCAGCGCGTCACCGGCGAGGCCGAGGTGACGAAAGTCGACGGCAGGCTGATCGAGTTCACCGTCCGCGCACATGACGAGAAAGAGGAGATCGGTCGCGGCACGCATGAGCGCGCTCTCGTCAAGCTCGCGCGAATCGCCGAGCGGCTGAAGGCAAAGGGCGGGTAAGCGCGCGAACCATCGCGCATGCGTCGCCGCGGGGCAGCCTTGCTTCGCAGACCGCGGGCTCGTGCTTCGTGGGCATCGCCACGCGTGGGCATTGGTCCCGCTGTGATGGGCGCGACGTTGCCGTCGACGCAGTTCCGCTATGCCGACACTTGATCGCTCGGCTTGCCCCTGGCAGTTTCGCGAGATCGCGCGGGAGGGCGAGCAGTGATGGGTGATCAGCTTCTTCTTGTCGGTAGCATTCCACTCGATACGGTCGAGGAAGTGATGCGCCGCTTCGGCGAGCCGCTGGGTCCCTATCTGCCCGCCTTGCCGGATGGCGAGGTCGGCGAGCGGCGATCCTGGGTCAACCGGCTCTGCTATCTCATCTTCAACGGTCACGCGGGTCTTGAAACCACACGCCGGCCGAAGCCGGTCGACGGCGTCGAACAGCTTCTGCCACGCACGCGCGACGAATCATGGCAATTCCGCGTGCGGCCGGGCATCGAGCGCATCCGTTTCGGCAATCCCGGCACGCGTCTCGGCTATGCGCGCGACGCGGTCGCCTCGTTCTTCGTCTTTCGCACATTGCGCGAGCAGGGCTTGCTGCCGAAGGATCTGCGCTTTCAGATCTCGATCCCGATGGTGAACAGCGTCGTTCGCCCGCTCTATTTTCCCGATCCGCGAGACCTCGATCGCGTGCGTCCCGGCTTCGAGGAATCGCTTGCCGCCGAGCTGGCCGTGATCTTTGCCCGCATCCCGCACGAGGATCTGGCGATCCAATGGGATTGCGCCTGGGAGGCGCAAGCGCTCTCGGGTGCCGGCGTCGATCAGGCGGGTGAAATGAAGATCGAAACCCATATCGCGCCGATCCGCCGCTTGTCGCGGCTCGTTCCGGATCCGGTCGAGCTCGGCTTTCATTTCTGCTTCGGGACGTTCGGCGGCTGGCCGGCTTTCGCGCCCTCGACGCTCGCCCCGACCGTCGATCTTGCCAATGCGTCGATCGAGGCGGCAGGCCGCCGTGTCGACTGGATTCACATTCCGACGCTCGATCGAACGGACGATGAGTTCTATGCGCCGCTTGCCCAGCTCACGCCGCAGGGCGCGCGCGTCTATCTCGGCGCGATCCATTCGATGCCGACGCTCGAGCGGCGGATCGAGACGGCGCGCAAATTCCTGCCGGATTTTGGGCTCGCCGCCTATTGCGGGTTCGGCCGCACCCCGCCGAGCCAATTGCCGCAAATTCTCGATGATCACCTCGCAGCACTCCGTCTCATAAGCTCCCATCGTTGAAAGTTCTCGAGGCCGGGCGACCGCTGTCGTCTCCGCCTTGTCGGGCGCGGTATAGGATCTCGTCGCGCTAACCAAATTTCCCTTCCCTGACAAAGGGATAGATTTTGCTGTGGCCCGGGCTGGCGATTTGATAGGATTTCACCCAGTTCCGGGACCACGCATAACAACCGAGCAAAAGGGGCGGCCCTTCGGGGCCGGAAAGCGCCATGGCGATCGATCTGCATTTCCACTGGGGACCCAAGGGCTTTGCCGACGTGCTGCGTCAGCGCACGAGCAAGCCGATGATCCGGCGCGGTGATGACGGCGCCGACTATTTCGAGTCGAATTTCTCTTCGAACCAATTGCCGCCGGATTTCGACGATGTGGACGCGCGCCTCGCCGAGATGGACAAGAACGGCGTCGCGCGGGCCGCGCTCTCGATCAGCCCGGTGACGGGCATCGAGGCGCTACCGCTGCAGGAATCGCTGCCGCTCGCGCGCGCCTATAACGACGCTGCCTCGGCGACTTGCGCCGCCCATCCGGATCGCTTCTCCGCCTTCGCCATCCTGCCGGTCGGCAATATGAGCGCGGCCGTGGCGGAGTTCGAGCGGGTCATGGACATGCCCGGGATGATCGGCGCCGTGCTGCCCGGCGACGGCTTCCTTTCGCAAAAGCGCGCGGAGCGCTTCGCGCCGCTCTTTGCCGCCGCCGACCGCCGCGGCGCCATCTTTCTCGTCCATTACGGCAAGCTGCCCGACGATCCGGACTCGCCCAAGATCGACGCCTCGGACAATCGGCATGCGCGCTACGGCACGCTCGACATGCAGTCACGGCTGTCGTCCAACATGCTCACCTTCTGCATGACCGATTTCCTGAAGCCTTATCCGAACGTGACGGTGATGAGCCACAATCTCGGCGGCAATATCCCGTTCGAGATCGACCGCATGGATCATCGCTCGATGTGCGACCGGCCGGGTGACGAACTGCCGTCAAATCGCGTCCGGTCTGCCTCGGTGATGGTTGATTGCAACTCGTTGAGCGCGCGGGCGATCGAACTCGCAGTCCAGGTCTATGGCGCCGAGAAGATCGTGTTCGGCTCCGATGGCACCCATTTCGCCATGGCGTGGACGCAAAAGGCGATCGCCGAGGCGCGCCTCGACGAGGCCGAAAAGCGAGCCATCCTCGAGGGCAACGCCGAGCGCATCCTGGCGCGGGTCAACAACCGCGTCGCCGCCGCCGCGGAATAGCGAGGGCCCCACCGCTTCGCTCAGCGCAAGAGGCGTGGCGCGACGGCGGCGAGGTCGGAGAATCGCTGCGCGACGGCGGTGGCGCCTGCCGCCATCGAGGGCGCGCCATAGCCCCAGGCGGCGAAGATCGCCGGGACCGCGGCGCCGCGCGCGGCCGCGACGTCGTTGGCGTGGTCGCCGACCATTACGGCGTGCGTCGCACTGCCATGCGCTTTAGCCAGGGTGGCCAGGACGTGGCCCGGGTCGGGCTTGCGCACCGCTAATGAATCGCCGCTGCCGACGGCGACGAACCAATGGGCGAGGCCGAGCGCCTCTAGGACGTTCTTAGCCGCGGCCGCACTTTTGTTGGTGCAGATGGCGAATTGCCAGCCCGCGCGCTTGAGCGTGCCGAGCGTCTCGTCGACCTCCGGGAAGGCGCGCGTTGCGACCGCGGCATGTGCCGTGTAATCGGCCAGAAACGCGTCGTGCTCGCCGGGCTGGGGTGTTGTCCCGCGCGCCGCGAAGGCACGCTCTACCAGCTTCGTGGTGCCGTCGCCGATCATGCGGGCGATTTCGGGCGGCGCGAAATCCGCCAGGCCGCGGCGCTCCATCAGCCGGTTGATCGCCGCCGCCAGATCGGGCAGGGAATCGACAACCGTGCCGTCGAGGTCCAAAAGCAGTGTCGCGGATGACGCCATGCGCTTTCATGACGAGGATGGGCGAAATGGTCCGGTCGTTCAATCACCTTTCTCGGTGTTGGCGTGTTGCGGTCTCGCGCATGGCATTCTTTGCGGCGGCGCTGATGACGCTGTCGGCTGGCGCGCAGGCCGTCCTGGCGGCCCGGGCGAGCGGTCCGGCCGCCGATAGCCTCGTCGGTCAATTCCTCATCGCGGCGCCGGGCATTGGCGATCCGCGCTTCGCCCATGCCGTGATCCTGCTGGTGCAGCACGATACGAGCGGTGCCCTCGGCATTATCGTCAACCGGCCGGTCGAGCGCGAGCCGCTGAAAAAGCTGCTTGCCGATATCGGCGAGCCAAATCAAGACGGCAAGGGCACGATTACGATCTACGCCGGCGGGCCGGTCCAGCCAAGGCTCGGCTTCGTCGTGCACAGCACTGACTATCATAGCCCCGACACGATCGCGATCGATAGCGACGCGGCTGTGACCGCGAGCGCGACGGTGCTGAAAGACATCGCGCATGGACACGGGCCCAAGAAGTTTATCTTTGCGCTGGGCTATGCCGGCTGGGGGCCAGGCCAGCTCGAAGCCGAACTCGCGCGCCAGGCTTGGTTCACCGCGCCCGCCGACGCGAAGCTCCTTTTCGACGAGGACCGCGCGACGTTGTGGAAGACCGCGCTCGGGCGGCGCTCCCGCTCGCTTTGAGCCGGGTCACGGTGGCGGCCTGCTTGCGGCGGACCGGCTTCTTCGCCGCCCGCTTGGCCGGGGCGAAAAGCGCCTTGGTCGCGATCCGCGCGCCCGCGACCAGCGCTTCGAGCTTTGCCCACATGATCGAGGGATGGACACGGCGCATGAACGGCCCCTGGGCAAAGCCGCAATCCGTGCCGGCGAGCACATTCTCCCGCCCGACCAGCTTGGCATAGCGCAGGATGCGCTGCGCGATCAGCTCGGGATGCTCGACGACATTGGTCGCGTGGCTGACGACGCCGGGGATGAGGACGCGTCCTTTCGGCAGTTTGACGTCCTTCCACACTTCCCATTCGTGCTCGTGGCGGGGATTGGCGCCTTCGATCACATAGGCGCCGGCCTTGACGCGCAGGATCAGATCGACGATGTCCTTCAACGGCACGTCGGTCGTGTGCGGGCCGGGCCAGCTTCCCCAACACACATGATAGCGGATGCGGTCCTCGGGAATGCCTTGGAGCGCGTGGTTGAGCGCGTCCATGTGCATCGCCACCCAGGCGCGGTATTCCTTGAAGCTCTTGGGCGGGACTTGTCGGTCATAGGTGACGGCCGCGCGCGCATCGTCGACCTGGACGAGAAGCCCGTTATCGACGATCGTCTTGTATTCGACGCGCATCGCATCGGCGAGCGCATGCACCATCTCTTCTTCGTTCTTGTAGTACTCGTTCTTGCGATCCGGGATCGCGCTCGAAGGCGCGGCCACCGGCAGGAAGCCTTCTTCGACCTTCACCGCCGCGAGGGCGGTCTTGAAATTGTCGATGTCGCGCTGCAGGGCCGCCTGGCCGGTATAGGCGATGGGGCCGACGCAGACCGCGTCGCCGCCGCGCGCGCCGCCGTCGCGGGCATCGAGCTCGGCGTAGAAATCCGGAAATCGCGTCCGGTCGGCGCCATAGGCGTAAGGGTCGTGCCCCGTCACTGTCGGTCGCGATTCAAAGCCGCTCAGCCGTTCCAGCACGTATTGCGACCAGCTGATCGACTTGCCGAATTCGCCGTCGCTGATGACATCGAGGCCGATCTCAGCCTGCTCGCGCACGATCGTCGCGACGCTTTCGGTCAGGCAACGGGCATAAGCCCCTTCATCATAGGGCTCGTGGCGCTGCTTGGCGCGTAGGAAGCCGAGCAGCTCGGGCGGCCGGATCAGGCTCCCGACATGGGTCGTCAAGATTCGCCGATCGCTGCGTTTCACGCGTCGCCTCCCTCACTCATTCGCCTCGCGGTGGCGCGCAGAGTCGAGCACGCCCTCGGCGGATTCAACCATAAATCCGCCCATCCTGGAAATGGGCGGTGGTGGGCCTGGCACCAACGGCAGCGCAGAAAAAAACGCCCGCACGGGCTGACCCGCGCGGGCGTGTCTTTGGACTTCCCTTCGGCGTCAGTTCGTCTTGCCGGCGGGATGCAACTCGTGCCAGGGATCGTTGGCGTCCTTGTACGTCTCGATCACGACGTCGGTCAGCTTGCCATTCACCTTCTCGACGCGGTTGATATAGACGTTCTGGATCAGCTCGCGGGTCTTCGGATCCACCTTCACCGGACCGCGTGGGCTGTTCCAGGAATAGCCCTCGACCGCCTTCATCATCTTGGCCGCATCGCGCTTGCCGCCGGTGGCCTTCAGCATGTGGAAGATCATGTGCATGCCGTCATAGGCCTCGACATGGACGAAGCTCGGCTCGCCGGTGACCATGTCATTGCCATATTTGGCCACCATCCCTTTGACGAAGGCCTTGTTCGTCGGGTTGTCGAGAGACGGATCATAGATGCCGACATTCACGATTCCGATCGCCGCATCGCCGTCGGCGGGAAGATCGAATTGCTCGCCGATCGTGCCGATCATGTGCATGCCTTGCGCTTTGAAGCCGCGCTCGACAAAACCTTTGACCGTGCCGACCGACATCGGCCCGCCCGGCATGAAGGCCACGAGGCAGTCAGGCTTGGCGTCGTGGACGCGCTGGAAATAGGTCGAGAAGTCGGTGGTGCCCATGGGTACGCGGATCGGGTCGAGCATCTTGCCGCCACCGCGTTCGAAGCCGTAAGTGAATGCGTCGATCGCATCCTGGCCGGGCGCGTAATTCGCGATGAACATCTGGCAGGTCTTGTATTTCTGGGCGAGCGCCCATTTGGTCAGCGGCGTGAGCGTCTGCCACTGCGTGAAGCCCGCCCGCACGAAGTAGGGCGACGTGTCGGTGACTTTGGACGTGGCCGAATTGAACGCGATGAACGGGATCTTCGCCCGGTTGATCACATCGGCCATCGCGAGGATCGTCGTGGTGAATTCGAGGCCGCCAAGAATCGCGACATGGTCGCGGACGATCATCTCCTGGGCCAATTGCCGCGCGCGCGGCGGATTGTCGCCGCCGACATCACGGAAGATGACATCCACCTTCGGATTGCCGTCCTTGCCGTTGTGCTGCTCGAGGTAATAATTGATTGCTTGTTCGAAGCTTTTGCCCCAATTCGCGTAGGGGCCCGAGGTCGTGCCGAGAATGCCGACCTTGATCGGCTCCGCCGCCCCGGCGTGGGAGGCCATGCCCACGGCCAATGCCGCTGCGGCCACACAGGTTGCCAAGTGGGAAAGTCTCATAGCCTTTCGTCCTCCCTTCGATCCCGTTGCGGTTTTTGGTTGCCGCGTCGCAGACCAAGCTATATCAGGGTAGCGCGTAATGCAATTTCGTTGAACGGCGAAGCCGACATCGACGGGTTTTTCGGAACGGGGAGGGTCAGCCGGTGCTGAATTTTGGAGCAACGGTCCTTGCGTTGCTCATTGTTGGCGTTGCGTACGGCATGATTCTTTTTCTGATGTCAGTGGGGCTGACGGTCACGCTCGGTGTGATGCGGATCGCCAATCTGGCGCATTGCGCCTTCGCCATGGCCGGCGGCTATTTTGCTGTTGCACTCATCCGCACCGGCCATTTCACGATGTTCACGGCTTTGCCCGTTGCCGTGGTCGTCACGATGGCGCTGGGCGCCGTGCTGGAGCGGACGCTCTATCGATGGGTCTACACCACCGGCCAGCTCGGTCAAATCCTCATGACGCTCGGCCTCGTCTTCATCTTCGTCGCCACGGTCAATCTGCTCTTCGGCTCGGATCTGATCGCGCTGCCGATCCCGCAATGGATGTCCGAGACCTGGAACTACGGCGATATCGCCTTCTCAGCCTATCGCGGCTTCATCATCGTGCTCAGCACGATCCTCGCGCTCGCGCTCTGGGCGATTCTCGAATTCACGCAGTTCGGCGCGCGGCTTCGCGCGGCGGTCGACAATCCGCGGATGGCGCGCTGCGTCGGGATCGACGTGCCGCGCGTGTTTTCCGTGACCTTCGCATTCGGCTGCGGGCTTGCGGCGGCGGCCGGGATCATCGGGACGCAAATCCTGCCGCTCGAGCCCTGGTACGCGCTCGAATATCTGGTTCCGATCTTGATGGTGGTGGCGGTCGGCGGCTTGGGCAGCCTCAAGGGCTCGTTCTACGCGGCGTTGCTTCTTGGGCTCGTCGATACTTTCGGGCGTTATTACGTGCCGGCCGCGGGGGCTTTCGTGATCTATCTCGCCGTCGTCGTTTTGCTCCTGTGGCGCCCGCAAGGCGTCTTCGCGAGGACCTGAATGAGCGTGACGACCGGTTCCGAAACCGCAAAGCGTGTGCGCGAAGGCTTGACGCGCCATCATTGGTCCTGGATCGACGCCTTGCCGTTTGCGATCGCCGTGGGGGCGTATTTTGCGGCGCCGGGCTATTTGCCGCTCGGCACGCAGGTGATGATTCAGATCGCCTTCGCCATGTCGCTCGATCTGGCGCTCGGCTATGGCGGCATCGATTCGTTGGGTCACGTGGCGTTCTTCGGCACCGGCGCCTATATCGCCGGGCTGTTCGCGATGCATGTGAATTCGGATCCGATCCTGGGCCTGGTTGTCGCGGCGGTGGCCGGCGCCTTCGTCGGGCTCGTCACCGGTCCGCTGGTGTTGCGCACGCGCGGCCTGACGTTGGTGATGCTCACCCTTGCCGTCGCGACCATGCTCCAGGAGCTGGCGAACGCCAACGGCATGCATCCCATCACTGGCGGCGCGGACGGGCTTTTCGGGTTCAATGTCGGTCCCGTGTTAGGCCTCTTTCCCTTCGATATCGCCGGGCGCACTGGGTACTGGTATGGGCTCGGCGTTGTCGCCTTCGTGTTTCTCATGTCAAAGCTCGTCGTCAACTCGCCTTTCGGTCTGGCGATCCGGGGCATCCGCGACAATCCGGTGCGCATGCGCATGCTCGGCGTCAGCGTCACGCGGCGCCTCGTCACGCTCTACTGCATCTCGGGCGCGTTGGCGGCGATCGCCGGCGGGCTCTCCGCGCAGGTGACGACCCTGGTCGGCCTCGACAGCCTCGCCTTCCTCCTGTCGGGTAACGCGCTGGTCATGCTGATCCTCGGCGGAACTGGAAGCCTTTACGGCGCGATGATCGGCGCCACGATCTTTGTTGTCCTGTCCGACCGCGCCGCGGCGATCGATCCGTTCAATTGGCTCTTCGCCATCGGCGCGCTTCTCATTCTCGCAGTGCGCTTCGCGCCGCAAGGCGTCGTCGGCCTCATCACCGATTGGGCGCAACGCCGCGCGGCGAAGCGGAGCGACGCATGAGCGTTCCGGCGCTTACGGTCGAGGGTATTTCCAAGAATTTTGGCGGTTTGCGTGTGGCGCGCGAAATCTCGCTCACGCTCGAGGCCGGCGCGCGGCGCGCCTTGATCGGACCCAATGGCGCGGGCAAGACCACCCTCGTCAACATGATCAGCGGTCTGCTCAAGCCTTCGGCCGGAACCATTCACCTTGCCGGCGTCGACATCACCGGCGCCTCGCCCGAGCGGCGCGTCGCCATGGGTCTCGCCCGCACCTTTCAGATCAGCTCGCTTTTCCCCAGCCTCACCGTGGCGGAGAATGTCGGCCTGTCCTTCGAGGCGCGCTTCGGGCTCGACCGGAAGCTCTGGGGCAATGTGCGCAAGAGCGCCGCCGTCGTCGACAACGCGGCCGCGCTGCTCGACAGCCTCGGCCTCAGCGACCTCGCGGCCAGGCGCGTCGCCGACCTGCCCTATGGCCAGCGGCGCCTTGTCGAGATCGCCTTGGTTCTGGCGCTCGAGCCCAAGACCCTCCTGCTCGACGAGCCGGCGGCGGGTCTCGCAGCCGCCGATCGCGGCGCGCTTCTCGACCTGCTGCTGCGGCTGCCCGCGGAGCTGAGCGTGCTCGTCATCGAGCATGACATGAGCCTCGTTTTCCGCCTGGCGCGGAGGATCACCGTTCTGGTCGAAGGTGGGGTCTTGACCGAGGGCTCGGTCGCCGAGATCCGCTCCGATCCGCGTGTCCGCGACGTCTATCTCGGAACCCGCGTCCATGTCTGATCTTCTGCGCTTCGACGAGGTGACGGCCGGCTATCGCGACACGGTCGTACTCGAGCGGGTCTCGGTTGGTATCGGCAGCAACGAAACCTGGGCGGTGCTGGGGCGCAACGGTGTCGGCAAGACCACGCTGCTCATGACGACGATGGGGCTGACGACGCTGCGCGCGGGCACGATTCATTTCGAGAACCGCGACATCACCACGGTCGACACACATCAGCGCGTGCGCGCCGGCATCGGCTATGTGCCGCAAGAGCGCGAGATCTTTCCCTCGCTCACCGTCGAGGAAAATCTTCGTGTCGCCGCGCGTCCCGGCGAGTGGAACCTCGAGCGCGTCTACGACCTCTTTCCGCGGCTTGCCGAGCGCCGGCGCAATTACGGCAATCAACTCTCGGGCGGCGAGCAGCAGATGCTGGCCGTGGGGCGCGCGCTGATCGGCAATCCGAAGCTGTTATTGCTCGACGAGCCGTTCGAGGGCTTGGCGCCGGTCATCATCGACACACTGGTCGACGCCCTTGTCCGCCTGCGACGCGAAAGCGCGATCGCCACCGTGCTGGTTGAACAGCAAGTGGAGATCGCGCTCGAGATGACGCAGCGGGCACTGGTCCTCGACAAGGGCCAAATCGTCTGGTCCGGCGTCAGCGCCGATCTCGCCAGCGACCATGACCGCCTTGCCAGCCTGGTCGGCCTGCAAGACGACGAAGCAGCCGGCTGAGCCTATTCGGCCGGCGTGCCGTCCGGCCGTACCGTGCGGCGCAAGCCCGAGAGCGAGTCCGAGACGGCGAAATCGTCGTCCATCTTGAAGCCCATCGCTTCCTCATAGGCACGCTTGACCGCTTCAGGTTGACCCTGCTGGAAGACAAAGCGCGTCGCCGATACGTTGTCGAAGAGGCTGCTCTTTTGCATCTCCTCGCGAGTGAAGCCGTTGCGGAACCGCTCCAGGCCGACGATCGGCAGCTTCACGCAGTCGCGGGCGCTTTCCTCGCGCACGACTGCTTTGGGATCGCCACCCTTGGCGACGGTCTCGATGTCCTCGAGGAAACGGTTGCGGATCATCACGATGCCACGGTCGCTGCGGCCGAGATGCTCCTGCGTGCGGTCGGCGATCGTTCCCTGACCGATCCAAGCGGCGAAATCCTGGTTCATCACGCCGTCGGTGAGCCATTCGCCGGTCTTGGCATCGGTGACGGGCCCGTACCAATAGGGGATCGAATTCTGTACATAGGGCTCGCGATCCTTCGGCACGCGATTGAAGAACCAGCCGACGCTCAGCGTGTTCTCGTCGTCGACCGGCACGCGCCACTCGAAATGGCCGCCGGTGAAAAGGCAATTGGGCCAGAGGCAGACGCGGCCGACGGTCCAGAGCGGGTTGTTCTCGTCGGTATCCTCGCGCACGCGCTTGTAGGTGAAGCCGTAATCGAATTCCTCGAAGCCGACCTTCACATGCTTGGCGCCGTAAGGCCCTTTCTTGCCCTTGAGGCGCATTGCCCAATTGGCGTGCATCCATTCGAAGTGCACCGGGTCGATCGAGTTCTCCTGGCATTGGAACCAATTGCACGGGATCGCCGAGATCACGATCTGAACGAAGCCGTTCTTCCAGGTGAAGGGCTCCCAATTGGGCAGGATCGGCGCCGGCTGCGGACCGAGATAGGCCCAGAGCAGACCTGCGCGCGCTTCGACCGGATAGGCCTTGATCGGCGTCTTGTCCTTGTAGCGCGAATTCGCATCGACCGTGTCGTCGAAAGGCTGCTCGAGGCAGCTTCCGGTTTCGTCGAAGAGCCAGCCATGGTAGTGGCAGCGCAGCCCGCACTCCTCGGGAAAGCCGAACGACAAATCGGCGCGGCGATGCGGACAGTGGCGGTCGACGAGCCCGTACTTCCCGCTGAGATCCTTATAGAGAACGAGATTCTCGCCCATCAGCCGGACGCGCTTGACCGGCTTTTCTTCGAGTTCCTGCGCGGCCGCGATGGGATACCAATAACGCCTCAACAGCTCGCCCATGGGCGTGCCGGCGCTGGTCTGGGTTAAGAGTGTGTTGTTTGCCTCGGTAAGCATCGATCGCCTCGTCGCAGGGTCTACAGGTTCAATTCGAATAGAGCCATAGCTAATGCCAATAATAGCGGCTTTGAACTGGCGCCCCAATCCTTTGCCGCCTAGTCTAGCACGTCAAGTCCGGCGGCAAGGGAATACGAGACATGAAATTCGGCCTTTTCGATCACGTCGACCAGAACGACCGACCGCTCGTCAAGCAATTCGACGAACGGCTCGAATTCGTCGCCGCGGCCGACGCAGCCGGATTCTATTCGATCCAGGTCGCCGAGCATCACGGCACGCCGCTCAACATGGTACCCAACCCGGGCGTCTATCTCGCCGCCGTGGCGCGCGCGACCCAGCGCATTCGTTTGGGTGCGCTGGTCTTCCTCCTGCCGCTCTATTCGCCGCTCCGGCTCATCGAAGAGATCGCGATGCTCGATCATCTGAGCCATGGC
>JBJKPV010000348.1:0-5983 GCA_046706015.1 Allostellaceae bacterium
GTTGGACATGACGGCGTGGTCGCGCTCATCCAAGCGGCTGGCGCCTCGGCCGAGCGGGTGATTGCGACCGCCGCCGCGCTGGCGCTGGCCGGCGACCGGCGCCTCACCATTCTCCTCGCCGGCGAGGCGCCCGAGGCGGGCGCGGTGCTCGAGCGCCTGCGCTCGACCGCGCCCGCCTCAGGCGCCGCGCCAGCGAGGAGAATGGTGAGGCGCCGATCGCCGGCCAGCGCCAGCGCGGCGGCGGTGGCAATCACCCGCTCGGCCGAGGCGCCAGCCGCTTGGATGAGCGCGACCACGCCGTCATGTCCAACGCGCGGGCTGCGCACAAGAAGGACGGGTCGGGGCGCCGCGAAGACCTCCCCGAGCCAACGCGATTCAAGGCGGAAGCTGCCAGCGAAAGGCCGCGAGCTCGCCTCGATCACCAGCAGGTCGCGCTCGCCGATCGACAGGGTCGAAAGGCTCGCCTGGCCGCGTACGACGTCGAACGACCAGCCGAGCGCGCGCGCCTGCGCCGCGGCTTCGAGCGCTGCGCGGACCCGAGCGGCGTGCGCCTCGAAGGCATGGAGAAGGTCGCTCTCGGCTGACAGGCTCGACGCTTCACCCGCGGCGCTGACCGGCCGCGCGAAGGGGAGCCCCGCCCAATTCAGCAAGGCCTCGTCCTGAACGAAGACGCCGCGCAGCGCCGCATTGAGGGCAGAAGCAACCTGCGCCGCCACGTCGATGCCGGCGAGATTCTCGCATACCGCGTCGCAGGCGATGACGACCCGCGCGATGACAGCGTCAGTCATGATCGCGCCCCTTCCTCCCGCGGCGGTCGCGATGGCGATCGAGCGCGGCGCGTGGCAAGCGCGCGGCGAACGTCGCGAGCCGCAGCGCGACGCGCTGATTGATCGTGCCCTCGGGATAACGCCCCGTCACGTCGGAAACGCCCGCAGGCACGCCGGTGAGGATTTCGATGCCCTGGTCGATCGATTCGACCGGGATCACGCGGAAGCGGCCGGCGGCGCAGGCCTCGACCACGTCGGCGCGGAGCATCAGATGCTTGACGTTCGATGCCGGGATCAGCACGCCCTGCTCGCCATCGAGGCCGCGGCGGCGGCAGACATCGAAGAAGCCTTCGATCTTCTCGTTGACGCCGCCGATCGCCTGCACCAGACCGTGCTGGTCGACCGACCCCGTGACCGCGAAGCTCTGGCGCAAGGGAACCTCGGCGAGCGCGGAGAGCAGCGCGTAGAGCTCGGCCGAGGACGCGCTGTCGCCGTCGACGCCGCCATAGGATTGCTCGAAGACGAGGCTCGCCGTCAGCGACAAGGGACCCGTCATGCCGAAGCGGCCGCTCAGGAAGCCGGTGAGGATCAGCACGCCTTTCGAATGAAGCGGCCCGCCCAGCGCGACCTCGCGCTCGATGTCGATGACCTGGCCCTGGCCGAGCCGAACGCGCGCGCTGATGCGGCTGGGATGGCCGAAGGCGAAGCCGCCGAGCCCCATCACCGCGAGCCCGTTCACCTGACCGACCCGGCCGCCGGCAGTCTCGATCCGGATCGTCTCGCGCCCGATCTCCTCGAGCAGGCGCTGATAGATCCGGTCGCCGCGGCGCTTCTGTGCGTCGATCGCGGCCTGGACATCGGCAGCGCCGACCACCTCCTTGCCGCCTGCGCCGGCGAGATAGTCGGCCTCCTGCAGCAGATCGATCAGGCTGCGCATCTGGGTCGAAAGCTTTTCGGCATCCCCGCTCAAGCGCGAGTCGTGCTCGATGGCGCGGGCCACGCCCGGGCGATCGAGCGGCCTCAATTTCTCGCGCCGCACCGTCGCCGCGATGATGCGCGCATAGAGTGACGAGGTCTCGGGCGAGCGGTCGATCGAATCATTGAAATCGGCGCCGACCTTGAAGAGCTCCTTGAAATCGGGATCGAGCTCGGCGAGGAGGTAATAGAACATCGGCGCGCCGATCAGCACGACCTTCACATCGAGCGGGATCGGCTCCGGCTCGAGCGAGACCGTGCTCTGCAGGCTCATCAGCTGCTCGAGCGAGACGACGCGGATCTCGCCCGCGCGCAAGGCGCGCTTCAGGGAATCCCAGCTGAAGGCGTTCGGCAGCAAACGCTCGATGTCGAGCACGAGATAGCCGCCATTCGCGCGATGCAACGCGCCGGGCACGACCAGCATGAAATCGGTCATCAGCGCGCCGAAGCGCGCCATGTGCTCGATCCGGCCGACCAAGGTCTGATGCGTCGGCTGATCCTCGGTCACGACCGGCGCGCCCTTGGTGTCGCCGTTGTCGACCATGACGTTGACCTGATAGCGCCGGAAGGTCGGCACTTCCTGCATCAGTTGCGCCACCGGCGGGATGTTCTCGCCGGCCGACGCCGCGCGGCTGGGGGCGAGGAAATCGTCGGCGTTCTCGAGGATGTCGTGCTCGACGGCCTGGAGATAGACAATGACCTCGGGCAGATCGGTGTAGGACTTCCGCAGCTCGGCGAAGGGCCGCGATACGGTCTGCGCGGTGAAGTCGCGATTGAGCTTGCGCAGCGCCTCGCGATGCTCGCGCTCCCAATCCGGGATCTGGCGCACGATCGCCTCGAGCTCTTTCTGCAGCACCTCCATGTCGTCGGTGACCCGCTTGCGGTCCGCCTCGGCCATCCGGCGGAAGGCATCGGGATTGATCACCTCGCCGTCATGGGTCGGCGCCAAGGCCAATCCCATCGGCGTGCGGATCAGCGTGATGTGCTTTTCTTCGGCGCGACGCTGCAAGCCGCCGAAGGCCTCGTCCGTGCGCTTCTTGAACTCCTGGTCGAGGACGTCGCGGCGCGCGCGATAGTCGTCGCGCTCGAAGGCGGCCGGCAGCGCGACCTGGAGATCGGCGACGAGGCGCTCCATCGCCTGGCGAAAGGGACGGCCACGGCCGGCGGGCAGCATCAGGCGATGCGGCTTGTGCGGATCGGCGAAATTGTTGACGTAGCACCAATCCGGCGGGGTCGGCTCGCTCGCCGCCTTGCGCCGTAGCAGATCGTAAACCAGCGTGTGCTTGCCCGTGCCGCTCGGGCCGAAGGCGAAGAGATTGAATCCCTTGCGGCGGATGCCGATCGAGAATTCGACCGCTTCGACGGCGCGATCCTGACCGACCAGACCGACCGGATCCGGCAGCTCGGTGACCTTGTCAAAGCTCAGTGACGAAAGATCGCAATGACGATAGAGGCGGTGCGCGGGCAACGGGACGCCGCTGCGCCAATCGGTCGGCGTGGGCAACCCGCCGGCTCCTGCCAGCACGTCGTGACTTTCCAACCGCGTTTCTTCGACCAAGGCGAGCCTCCCTTGCCACTACCCAACGCAACGAACGCCCCAGAGCTAACGGAATGATGCGGCGGCGCTTTGAGCCAGGTCAATCCTTGGCGCTGCGCCGCCGGCACGCGCTCATTTCAACGAATAGAGCATGACCACGAGCTCGGCGACGATGAGGATGACCACGTACCACTCAACCCGCATGATGCTGCGTTCCTGGACGAGGCCGAGCATGGTCTCCGTCGTGCGCAGGATCACGTCCTGCTTGTGATCGAGCGCGCGCGCCCGGTCGCGCAGCTCGTATTCCTCGGCGAGACGCGCATAGAGGCGCTCGAGCTCGGGGTGATCCCACAACAGATCCGGCTTCTCGCCGGTCTCGACGCGGCCAACCATCTTGTGCTGGACCAGCAGCGCATTGCCGATCTGACGCAGCAAGGGCCGACACCCGATGCCGACCCGGCCGCGGCGGCGCAGCATCTCGGCCACCGGCTCGACGCGGTCGAAGCCGATCGCAACGCGGCTCTCGTAGTGGCTGAGCACGAGACTCTTCGCGAAGACGTCGGCGATCAGTTGGAGCCGCTCCACCGTGATCTCGCGCAGGCAGATCGTGCCGCTGACATCGACCTGATCCTCCGCCTCGGGCCTGAGCTCGATCCGCCCCTCATCGCTCTCGCGCGGCTCGAAGGGATCGACCACCACGGGGCCGAGACGCTCGATCAGCGCCTTCTCGCCATCCGGCGAGACATTCAGGAGAACGATCACGCCGTAGCGGAAGAGAACCGCGACGCCGCCCTCGCGGACCGTAATCGTGAGCGGCACGCGCGCGAGCGACTGTTGCGCATCGAAGCGATGGGTATCGATGCGTTCGCCGAGCAGCAAGGCGCGCACCGCGATCGGGCGCCGCGGCCCGAGCGCCTCGGCCGCTGTCAAGGCGGGTACCAGAACGTCATCCATGGCGTTCCGTCCGTGTCAGGAATTCGTCGAGGATCGAGCTGAGCGTCGGGGTGCCAGCCTCGGCGAATTCATAGCGCGCGCGCAGGACCGGCTTTTGCAGCTTCACCAGGCGCGCGAGATCGAACGGGGTCGCCGAGACGACGATCTCGGCCACGCTTGCATTGATGGTTTCGGCCAGCGCCGCGAGCTCGGCGTCGTTGTAGCCGACCGCGGGCAGCACGGGGCCGATATGCGGATAACGGCGATAGACCTCGGCGATCAGCGGCGCGGCCGCCTCGCGCGGATCGACGATCGCGGCGGCGCCGGCGGCAGTGGCCGCGACATAGCCTGCGCGATAAGCCATGCCGCCATGGGTCAAGGTCGGCCCGTCCTCGACGACGAGCACGCGCTTGCCGGCAACCGCTGCCGCGTCATCGAGCGTCACCGGCGAGGCCGCGCGCAGGATCCGCGCCCGAGGATTGACCGCGCGCAGATTGTCGATCGCGCGCTGCGCATCGGCGGCGGAAGCGGCATCGACCTTGTTGATGATCGCGATATCGGCCATGCGCGCGACCACCTCGCCCGGGAAATGAGTCGCGACCTGATCGGGCCGCAGCGCATCGACCACGACGATGTGGAGATCGGGCTTGACGAAGGGGAAATCATTGTTGCCGCCATCCCAGACGATGATGTCGGCTTCCGCCTCCGCGGCGGCGAGGATGGCGGCATAGTCGACCCCCGCGAAGACAAGATTGCCGGCGGCAATGTGCGGCTCGTATTCCTCGCGCTCTTCGGCGGTGCAATGAGCCGCGTCGAGATCGGCCAAGGTGGCGAAGCGCTGCACGCGCTCGCGCGCGAGATCGCCGTAAGGCATGGGATGACGCAGCACCGCCGCGCGCCTTCCCTTGGAGCCGAGCTGCCGCGACAGAAACCGCGCGATCTGCGACTTGCCGCAGCCGGTACGAACCGCGGTGACGGCGATGACCGGGCGCGCGGCATGCAGCATGGTCTCGGCCGGCCCCAGCAGCCGGAAATCCGCACCGGCGGCGAGCGCGCGCGAGGCCAGATGCATCACCTGCGCATGGGTCACGTCGCTATAGGCGAAGACCACCTCGTCGACGCGATGGGTGCGACACAGGGTTTCGAGCTCGGCCTCGTCGCGGATCGGAATGCCGTCGGGATAAAGCGGCCCGGCCAATTCGGGCGGATAGCGGCGCCCGGCGATACCAGGGATTTGCGCGGCGGTGAAAGCGACAACAAGCGTCGTCGGGTCGTCGCGATAGACCATGTTGAAATCATGGAAATCGCGGCCTGCCGCGCCGAGGATCAGCACGCGCCGCCGCTCGGCGCGCCCTAGGGCTTCAGATGCAGTAGCTGCGGATGGGCGGGAAGCCATTGAATTCCACCGAGGCGTAGCTCGCGGTATAGGCACCGGCTGAGAGGAAATCGACCGGATCGCCGATCGCGAGATCAAAGGGTAGCTGGTAATCGGCGCGCCGATATAGGATGTCGGTGCTGTCGCAGCTCGGACCGGCGAGGATGACCGGACCCGCAAGCAAGCCATCGCCCGGGCTGCGCAACCGGTATTGGATGCGCTCATCCAAGGTCTCGGCCAGACCGTTATAGCGCCCGGCATCGAGATAGACCCAGCGATGGCGCGCATGGCGCGATTTCTGCGCAATCAGCAACACGCGCGTGCGCAGCAGCCCCGCGTCACCGACCATGTGGCGCCCGGGCTCGATGATGATCCGCGGCGGCGGCTGTCCGAAAG
>JBJKPV010000349.1:0-10469 GCA_046706015.1 Allostellaceae bacterium
AAGGCGATCAGATCCTCGCCCAAGAGCCGCACGCGAACCGGCGCGCCGTCCTCGTCCGGCAGTTCGGCCGAGAGCAACGTCGGCTGCCAATAGCGGCGAAAGAGCTCACCCGCCGGCCGACCAGCGCCGACCCGAACCAGCCGCTCGTTGTCTTCGTGACGAAGCATGGTCAACCGCCTCTTGCCTGCGATGCGCGACGCGTCGTTGCGATTTTACGCCGCAGCGAGCGTGCGGCAAGCAGGGCAGACCGCCGCAGGGGTGGATTGACCCGGAAGCGCGAGGCGTCTAACGGTGAGCGCGAAAGACAGCCGATGGGAGCGAAGCCATGACGGCATCGGAAGCGACGGGGGGCAACGCGGCGACACGCGAGCGCTACTACGCCAAGGTCGGCGCCATGGATCTCTCCGCGCTGTGGACGACCACGCTCGTCCCACCCTTGCCCAAGAACCACATCCGTGCGCAACCGCATCTGTGGGATTTCGACAATGTGCTGCGTCCGCTGCTCCTGGAGGCGGGCGGCCTCATCACCGCGCATGAAGCCAACCGACGCGTGCTGACGCTCGAGAATCCTGGTCTCGGCGGCTCGCACCGAATCCTGGAATCGCTCTATGCCGGCTTGCAGATGATTTTGCCGGGCGAATGCGCGCCAGCGCACCGTCATTCGCCCTCGGCGCTGCGCTTCGTCATCGAAGGCGACGGCAAGGCCTGGACCGCCGTCTCGGGCGAGAAATCCTATATGAAGCGCGGCGATTTCGTCATCACCCCGTCGATGACCTGGCACGATCACGGCCATGACGGCGAAGGTCCGTTCTTCTGGATGGACGGCCTGGACATCCCCATGGTCGGCACTTTCGGGCCGATGTTCTTCGAGCACTATCCGCAAGATCGCGCGCCGCAGCATCGCCCGCCCGGCGACAGCCTCGCGCGCTACGGCGCCAATATGCGTCCGGTCAACGAGAGCTGGACCAAGCCGGAATCGCCGATCTTCAGCTATCCCTATGAGCGCTCGCGCGAGGCACTTGAGCATCTGGCGAAGAACCAGGAATGGGATCCCTATGACGGGATCAAGCTCAATTACGTCAACCCGACCACCGGCGGCAGCGCGATGCCGACGATCTCGGCCTTTCTCCAGCTCCTGCCCAAGGGCTTCAAGACCGAGACTTATCGCAGTACCGAGAACACCGTGTTCTCGCCGGTCGAGGGAACGGGCCGGATCTGTGTCGGCGAAGGGGAGACGGCGCAGATTATCGCATGGAAGCCGCGCGACATCTTTGCCGTGCCGTGCTGGGTTCCCTATCGCCTCGAAAGCGACGTCGACGCCACGCTCTTCAGCTATTCCGATCGCGTCGCACAGCAGAAACTCGGCCTCTGGCGCGAGTTGCGCGGCAACGCGTAAGCGACGCGCAAAGGCGCACGCGAGCCTTAACGCTCGACCGTCGTGGCAGCACCGTCGCTCATCGCCGTGATGCTGCGCCCGCTGCCGTCGGTGAAAGCGATCATCCGCGCATGGCCACGGCCGGCGCGGCGTGACTGGGCGGCGCTATGCGCGGCGCGGCTCAGGATCTGAGCGAGGTTCTTCGCGCTGATCAGACCTTGGGCCTTCATTTCCTTGAACGCCTTGGTCCAGCCGTGGCGGTTGCGGAGCGCCGCGACCTGGTCGAGATTGAGCGGCGCCGGGCCCTCGGCGGTGGGGCGCTGCGCGTCGAACAAGGCGCGGACGATCTTTTGCTCGCGGGCGCCAAGACGCTGGAAGCTTCCCGTCACCGTGGCTGGCAATGACGGCACGGCCGTTGCAGACGTCCCGGGAGAGCCCGCTCCCGCCTGCGCCCATAACGGCGCATAGGCCGACGTCGCGGCCAACATCGCAACAGCCAGAGCTGCCCTCAGCAATGAGGCTTTCATCATGATGATCTCCTCTTCCGATCGGCGCTCGGCAGCGCCTTGGCCGGCGCGATGTCCTCGTCCGCCGCAAGCATCTGCGCGGTCTGAATGACGATTGCGGCGGCCGTAGACGCGTCCTTGAAGAAGAACGAGCCTTCATTGGCCACGACGCGCATGCGCGTCGTACGCGCCGTCAAGCGTTCGAGCTCGACATCGATGGTCCGGTCTGCCGCGGTCGCGGACAGCTTCCAGCCGTCATCGACCTTCTGGTCGGCCGTCAGCGGCATTGCCATGCGATCGAAGGTCTTGAGCGTGGCGAAGCGGACATTGTTGAGCGACGCGGCGAAGGTCTTATAGACGATCCCATTGACGGTGTGATCGATGCCGGCGCCGACACCCGCCCCCGCTCCCGCGCCGACGACCGCGAGGCCGACCGCGGCGCAGCCCTGAAGGCAAAGCGCAAGACCCGCTATGACGAAGATGCCGGTGCGTTTCACAAGGTCGATCCCCAGCGCGCGCATTTGCACGCTCGGGGAAAACGGTAAGCGGAGCTACCGAGTGAGACAAGCTGGATCGCGGAGAAACTCGCGGATCGGCGTGCTAAATTTACCGCAAATACGCGTGGTTTCTCGGCGATCGCAGAGCGTTGCGCGGGACGCGCGGCGAGGCTCGGAAGAATGGCCGCGATCGAGCGGCCGAGCAGCGCGAGACGTGTACGCCTTTGGCGAAGAGGCGCGCGGCGAAGAAAGAGCGGCCGCGTGGCTGCGCTATTGCTCCATGCCGTAATGCGGCGTCGCAACATAGGGTGGCCCGCAGGCCTCCTTGACGCCGTTGATGAGGAGCGAACCGCCGCTGCCGCGCTCGCCGGGGTCCTTAAACGGTACGACCGCGGAGACCGCGGCGGCGGGCGCAAGAACCGGGGCGGCGCCAAGGCAGAACGGGATCTTGAATGCGATCATTACCGGGGTTTCGATCACGCTGAGCGCGGTCGAAGTCCCGCTCGACCCGGCGGCGCTGCCGCTATCGGGCTTGCTGGCGCAAGCCCAAAGCGGCGCCGTCAACAGGATCGCCATCAACCGCCATCTCATATGCGTCATTCCCCTCGTTGTGGAGTTTGGGTCCGGCTGGCGCCGGCCGAGGCCAGCTTGGCATATTCCGCGCTCGCGCGCAGCATCGCCTTGGTCTTGCCTCGCCAACCGTTAAAAGAGTTTCAACCGCTGCCATGCTAGGTGTCGAAAGTCGCGCGGGTGCCGCGCTTGAGACCGAGTAGCGACGAGTCGACATGGCAGTCATTGGTATATCCTTAATTGTCTGCGCGTGGTTAATGCTCCGTTCCATGGGCTGACCGCCCGCCGGCACGGGGATTGACGCGGCGGCACGGCGCTTTAGGCGTCGGGGCCCAACCAGAACCATTTGATATTGGCGTTAATCGCCGCGGCGATCATGACCCCCGCCTCGTGCGACGCGCCAACACGATCGGCAGCCGCGCTAGGATCGAGGCGCAGGAATTCATTGAGCGCGGCGGCGAAGCAGCGACGCTCGGAAAGCCCCGCGCGCCCCGCACGCCGATAGGCGAGCGCCACCGCCCGCAGCATCGGGCGCCGCGCCTCCGGGACATCGAAAGCAGTCAGATTCTGGCCCGGCCCGTATTCCATCGCGCGATGATAGGGACCGGCCGGCGCCAAAGTCGAGAGGCGGCAGGCAGTGACAGAAAAAGACGCCAGATCACCCCGGGCGAGCGAACACCGCAATAACATTGGCAGCCCACTGTTCGCCGTTGATCCACATCAATGGCGAAGGGACTCTCCAAAGCTAGTATTCCATCGTCCGGCGGTACTGCGGCAATGAAACAGTCGCGAGCCGGGCAACGCCTTCACGGGCGTCAAAGCCCGTGAGAGTTCGCGAAGTTTTCTCCGGGGAGAACGCAGTGGAAGAAAGACTGGCGCTCCTGCGACGAAAGATCGAGCTCCTTCGCAGCTATTTGGCCGACGGCGTCGAAGTGAGTATCGCCGCGGCCTATCTGCGCGAGATCGCCGAGGCCGAATGGGAATTGCGCCGTCTGGAAGGATTCCTCGAGCGGGAGCCCTGCTGAGGCGGCGATCGCCGCCTAGTTCAGACTGCTGAGCTTGACGCCGTCGAGCTGCTTCAAGGCGAGAAGCTGCGTCGCGCAAGCATCGGCGACCGCATCGTCCATGCCCGCGGCCGGCCCTTGCTCCGGCAGCGCGACCCAGCCGCCCTTCTCGAGATAGCTGTTCTGATCGTAGTTGGCGGCGCTTTTCTGCAATGCCTTCCAGGACGCGACCGCGTTCGCTTGATGCTCGAAACGGGCTACGCAGTTGGGCGTGGCCGCGGCGACCACCGCCGCCTGCGTCTCGTTCTCAGCGCGCTGTGTCGCGGTTCCCGGGCTAACCCAGCCGAAGCCAAAGGCGAGCACCGCCCACCAGGCGAAAGCACCGATGACGACGCCCCATGCACCCGGTTTGACCCAAGAAGGAATAGTCATTGTCGGTGCCTCCCATTTATTTCAGAAAATAAGTATTGTCGAATTACGCGATCAGCATATCACGCGCCACCAGCCGCCTTTCATTGAATCCGCTTCATGAATTTTTGTTCATCGCCCAATAACGGCGGCCCGATGCCCCGGTCGAACGCCGCCGCCTAATGCAGCCAGCCGATGGCGCGCGGCAGATAGAGCGCGATCTCGGGAAAGGCGAGCAGAATCCCGATACCGACGATCTGGATGCCGATGAAGGGCACCACGCCGCGATAGATGTCGGATGTCGCGATCTCGGGCGGCGCCACGCCTTTCAAGAAAAAGAGCGCCCAGCCAAAGGGCGGGGTCAGGAACGAGGTCTGAAGATTGAGGCAGATCACCGAGGCGAGCCACACCATGTTGACGTGGTTCTTGACGAAGAACGGCAGGAACAGCGGCAGGACGATATAGGAAATCTCGATCCACTCCATGAAGCAGCCGAGAATGAAGAGCAGCACCATCAAAAAGACGATCTGACCCCAGAAGCCGCCGGGGATGAAGGCGAAGAGGCTGTCGATGAGATCGTCGCCGTTGAGCCCGCGGAAGGTGATGCTGAAGAGCCGCGATCCGAACAGGATCAGCATGATCATCGCATTGACCTTGAGCGTGTCGCGCATCGTGCGCTGCAGAACGTCGAGACTGAACTTGCCCGAGACGATGACGATGAGCAGCGCGCCGAGGGCGCCCATCGACGCGGCCTCGGTTGGCGCGGCGATGCCGCCCATGATCGAGCCGAGCACGGCGATGATCAAAAGGATCGGCGGCAGCACGCCGCGCGCCACGCGCCCGACGAGCTGTGACAGGGTGACGGCGCCGAGTTCCTCGTCGCTGATCGGGGGGCAGGCGGACGGCTTCAAGCGCGCGAGCAGCATGATATAGAGGATGTAGAGGCCACCGAGCATGAGCCCGGGGAAAAGCGCGGCCGCGAAGAGCGTGCCGATCGACTGACCGACGAGATCGGCGAGCAGGATCAGAATGAGGCTCGGCGGAATGATCTGGCCGAGGGTTCCCGAGGCGCAGATCGTGCCGCAGGAGAGCCCTTTGTCGTAACCGCGCCGCAGCAAGGTGGGCAACGCCAAGAGGCTGATCGTGACCACCGTGGCGCCGACGATGCCGGTCGCCGCTCCCATCAGCACACCGATGACGATGATGCCGATCGCCATGCCGCCGGGCAGCCGTCCCGCCAAATGGCCGATCGCGTCGAGCATCTCCTCGGCGATGCGCGACTTCTCCAACAGCACGCCCATGAAGACGAAAAGCGGAATGGCGAGCAGGGTGTAATTGGTGGCGACGCCGAAGATCCGCAGCGGCACCAGGGCGAAGAGCGAGGTGCCGAAGCCGAGCCAGCCGATGATGATGCCGGCGGCCGCGATGGCGAAGCCGACGGGGATGCCGCTCAACAGCAACAGAATGAAAGCGAGAACCTCGATGCCCGCCAAGGTCGATGGGTTCACGGCACCGTCCCCGGCGAGGAGGTTTTTCTCGCGCCGTTCTTATAGTGCCGGCGCAACGCGATGCCGTGATTGGCGGCGAGTGCCAGGCATTGCAGCCCCAGGAGAAAGAACCCCGCCGGTACGAAGCCTTTGAGGAACCAGAGATCGGGCAAGCCGCCGGGATTGACCGACGCCTCGTTCTGATCCCAGCTCTGCACCACGAAGGGGACCGAAAGGTCCGCGATATAAAAAGAGACCGGCGTCATCACGAAGAGCGCGATCAAGAAATCGAACCAAAGGCGAAACGTCTCGCCATAGAATTGATAGAGCACGTCGACGCGGACATGCTCGCCGTGCTTCAGCGTGTAGGAAAGGCCGAAGAGCGAGATGACGGCGAGCAGCCACCATTCGAGATCCTGCGCCGCGATGCTGCTCCGGTCGAAGCCGTAGCGGAAGATCACCTCGCCCGAAATCAGCAGCACCATGCCGAGAACGAGCCATGAGGTCGCGCGCCCGACCCAATCGATGAAGGCTTCGAGCACGCCGACGATACGTTCAAGATTATCCATGATCGGAATTCAGCTGTGATCCGGGCGCAAAGCCGCGGCACCATCTCGCCGTGACCGCGAGACGTAAGCGGCGAGAGCGGTCGCGGCCTTCGTGCGGCGGATGATGCCTCCGCTCAGCCGCGAATCCGGTCGAGGAATTGCTGCTCGGCAAGCTTCGACCATGGTGCGTGTTTCTTCTTGAAGCCGAAATAGGCCTCATGGACCTTCTTCGTCTCGGGATCCTTGGCAGTATAGCTCGCCAGCGTGTCGAACGTCGCTTCGTGCAGGCCCTTGATGATCTCGTCCGAGAGCTCGGCAGTCTTGACGCCGTAATTCTTCACGAGATCGTCGAGCGCCGCGCTGTTCTGCGAATCCATGAAAGGCAGGCTCTCGCCATAGGTGGCACGCCCCGCCGCTTCGACGATCGCCTGCAGATCGGCAGGGAGCGAGTTCCACGCCTTCTCGTTGACGATGAGCTCGGCAGTGGTCGCGGGCTCGTGCCAGCCGGTCGTATAATAGTATTTCGCCGCGTTCTGCAGGCCGAGGCGCCGGTCAAGGAACGGGCCCACCCACTCGGCCGCGTCGATCACGCCGCGCTCGAGCGAGGGGAAGATTTCGCCGCCCGGCAGCGAGCTGACGGCAACACCGAGCTGGGCATAGATCTTGGCGGCGAGGCCGACCTCGCGCATCTTCAGCCCCTTCAAATCCTTGAGGCTTTCGATCGGCTTCCTGAACCAGCCGGTCATCTGCACGCCCGAGGTGTTCACCGGGAACGGCACCAAATGATATTGCTTGTAGAGATCGCGCCACAACTCCATGCCGCCGCCGTAATAGAGCCAAGAGCTGTGCCCGAGCGGATCCATGCCGAAGGGCACGGTGGTGAAGTATTGCGCGGCGAAATTCTTGCCGGACCAGTAATAGGCGGCGGCGTGGTTCATCTCGACCGTTCCGGCCGAGCACGCATCGAAGCCGCCGAAAGCCGGCAGCAGTTCGCCCGCGGCGAAGACCTTGATATCGAGCCTCCCGTCCGACATGGCCTTGATGCGCGCAGCCAGCGCCTCGGCGCTGCCCGGGCCGCTCTGATAAAGCGGGAGTGCCGGCGGCCAAGCCGTGGTCATGCGCCAATGGAATTTCGTCGCGGCACGGGCGACGGCGGGCGCGGCGATCGCGGCGGCGCCCGTGGCGAGCCCGGCTTTGAGAAATTTGCGTCTTTGGACTTTCATCTCAGACCCCTTCCCTGTTCGCGGCCGCCGCGCGATGCGCGCGCGCCGCATGCCGATAGGCTGTTCCGTCCGCTTTTCGCGATGGTGCGGTTGCGAGCGTTCCGCGCGGAGCCGCCGGGATGCGGCACTCCTGGGCTCGTCACGACCCACGAAAAACGTGCTTTTTGAATAATTTCACGCGCTTCCATGGCGACGAATTCAAGTTTCATGCCATGCTTCCCGGGGCGAAAACGCTGTCGAATGTTATTAGTCTTGCACAATTAATGACCAAATACTGCCATTTTGTGTGCGGCTCCAAGGAAAGGATGACGCCAAGCAAGCCGGAGTCTCGCTGCGATGACAGTGCGGCCCGGTCGCGCCACGCCGCTTGCGGCTAAAAATCTATTCAGTTGAACGACCGGCCAAGCGCGAAAACAATCGATCACACAAAAGGCGCGGCGATCCATGACGCAGCGCGAAACGGATGCATCGAGCGGCAATGGTGGCCGGCACGCAAGCAGGACGGGGAAACAAACGATAGACGCAAATCCAATCACCTTTTGCGATGACAAAGGCCGCCGGCGGATTTCGGCGCGACGGCGGCTGGTCAAGGGCGTGCTGGCGCTTCTCGCGATTGCGCCCTTGCTCGGCGGCTGCGGCAGCAGCGGACGGTCGTACTATTCGGCTGCAGCCGACGCCCGCGCCGAGCTTCGGCACGAGCAAGATTGCGCCAATCCGAAATGGAAAGCCGCCAATCCCGGCCTCTACGACAACCTTTGCCCCAGCGGCCCCTACCGCTAGCACGCGAAGAACCGAAACCGCGCGCGAGCGGAGACGCCGCGATGCCCATCGCCCGTCGCAGGCCTTGCCCACGCAATCGTGGGCATGCAAGCCGTCGTTCGGCGACGGACGGCAAGCCGCTATTCGATCTGCTAATTATCGCGCATTATCCGGAAGCGATCGCGAAGCAACAATCGGGCGAACGGAGTCGTAGGAATGAGCATGAAGCGAAGCAGCAACACTCACATCCGAACCACCCATACGGGTAGCCTGCCGCGGCCAGCGGCGATGCTTGAGACCATGCGCGCGATGGCGGAAGGCCGGGCTTACGACGTTGCCGCCTATGAAGCGGCGCTGACGAAGCATATCGGCGACATCGTGCAAAAGCAGGTGCAAGCCGGCATCGACGTGGTCACCGATGGTGAGTGCAGCAAGCCGAGCTTTCAGCACTATGTGGCCGAACGCCTCGAGGGCTTCGAGCCGCGCATGCCCGCCGGCGGCCTGCCGGTGCCGACCGGCCCGATGGGCGTCGGCGGATGCGACGCGAAGATGTTTCCAGATTTTTACCAGCACGTGCTGGAGAACAACCCGTTCAAGGACACGATCCGCATGGCACCGCGGGTCTGCGTCGGCCCCATTCGCTATGCCGGTCAGGCAAAGCTCCAACGCGACATTCGAAATCTGAAAACCGCGATGGAAGCGGCGGGCGCCGATGAAGGCTTTATACCGTCCTTGGCGCCGACGGTCTCGCTGAAGAACGAGTACTACAAGAATGACGATGAATTTCTCGCCGCCTATGGCGAGGCGATGCGCGAGGAATACAAAGCCATTCTCGACGCGGGCCTGCTACTCCAGATCGATTTTCCAAGCTTGGTCAGCGCCTGGGATACGGCCAGCAATACGATGAGCCTGGCCGACTATCGGAAATGGACCGAGCGCCGGATCGAGCATCTCAACCACGCCTTGCGCGGATTGCCCGAGGACCGCATTCGCTTTCACACCTGCTACGGCGTCAATTTCGGGCCGCGTGTGAGCGATCTGCAGCTCGCGGACATCGTCGATCTCATTTTTACGATCAAAGCCGGCGCCTATTCCTTCGAGGCCGCCAATCCCCGCCACGAGCACGAGTTCCATTTGCTCGAACGCATCAAGCTGCCGCCGGGAAGGATTCTGATCCCCGGCGCGATTACGCATTCGAATGTGATGATCGAGCATCCCGAGCTGGTTGCCGATCGCATCGCGCGCTGGGCGCATGTCGCGGGAACGGAGAATGTGATCTTCGGCAATGATTGCGGCTTCCAATCGACGGCGGGAAACAGCGAAATTCCCATGACCGTCGCCTGGGCGAAATTGCAGGCCCTCGGCGACGGGGCGCGCCTTGCGTCGCAGCGGCTTTAGGATCGATAGCGACGCCGCAGGCTGGAAGCCGACCCGTGACAACGCCGATATGCTGGTCGATTACGTGGTCAACCAGAACAGACTCTCCTCATGAACGAGGGCATATCGGGGAGCAGATGAGCATTCACTCTGGGGGGTCACGCCTCGAAGCGGAAGAGTTGCAATAAGTCCGTCGGATCGGCGAAAATTTGTTGCGCCCGCGCAAACCCGGCTTGGCGGCCAAGCTCGCACCAAACATTCGTCGTCTCGGGAAAGTCGCAGGCGGAAATGTGCTGCCATATTTCATCCCATTCGGCCGGCGTCAGCGCGGTCCACAAGGGCTTGGCCGTTCGGATGAAGCGGTCGAGAAACGCGGCGCGATCTTCGTTCGCCCGACGCGCAGGCTCGTAGAGCAGAAAAATCCCTCGCGGTCCGGTCGAGCCGCGGATCGCCTTCATCAGGCTCAGCTTGTCATCGGTCGACAGGTGATGGAGCGACAGGCGGCACCTGGCCGCGTCGGCATGCTACGGCCGGCACATCAGGGCCTCTACGAAATCTGCGTGGTCGAAGTCTACCTCGAACGGCGCGCCGGCGAGATTGGCCGCGGCAAGCTCGATGGCCTGTTGCGACAGGTCTATGCCGTGATAGTGGCGAACTTTGGTTCCCGCCACCGCTAGCTTCATCATGCTGGCGTCGCCGCAAGCAATGTCAAGAA
>JBJKPV010000350.1:0-8525 GCA_046706015.1 Allostellaceae bacterium
GCGACAGGGGGAGGAAGCCGATGACCATCACGCGTGGCGTTTTGTCGATCGCGGCCGGGCTTTTGCTGATGCTGCAGCTCAGCGCGGCGCGCGCGACAGAGCTCATCTATGGCTCCTGGCCGCCGGCAGCGGAATACATCAACCGCGTTGCCTTGCCCAAGGCCTTCGCCGGCATTGCCAAGGACACGCATGGCGCGATCACCTGGAAGCTCGTGCCGGGCGGCCAGCTCGCCGATGCCAAGGCCACTTATCAAGCGGCGTCCGACGGTCTCATCCAGGCCGGGCTCGGCATTTCCACCTACGTGCCGAGCTTGGCGCCCTCGGCGACCTTGATTTACTCGACCGTGATCTTCGGCAACGACACCGTCGCCGCGAGCGCTGCTGCGCTCGAGACCTTGACCTTGCATTGCCCCTCCTGCATCGCCGAGTTCAAGAAGGCCAATCTGGTCCCGCTCGCGGGCTGGACGACCTCCGCCTATATGCTCGCCTGCCGCGAGCCGGTGAAGTCGCTCGCCGATCTGAAGGGCAAGCGCGTGCGTGCGACCGGCGGCTCGGCCGCCTTGATGAGCATGGCCGGCGCCGTGCCGATCGCGGCAACCCTGCCCGAGGCGGTGAATCTGTTGCAGCGCGGCGGCGTGGACTGCCAGCTGGGCGTCAATACCTGGCTCAAGATCTTCGGCTATGCCGATTTCGCCAAATACCTGACGGATTACCCGCTCGGCATCACCGGCCCGGCGATCGGCCTCATGATGAATCGCGACGCCTGGAACAAGCTCACGCTCGAGCAGAAGAAGATCCATATGCACTACGCGGCGCAGATCAGCGCGAGCGAAGCCATCGGCCAGTTCATCGACGAGAACGAGGAGATCCTCAAGGGTCTGATCAAGGACAAGGGTGTCCAAGTGCTGAAGGTCAGCGACCCCAAGGATTTCGACGCGCTCACGGCGAAATTCGAAACGGCGCAGCGGGCGAAAAACATCGCCGATGCCAAGCGGTTCGGCGTGAAGGATCCGGGTGCGATCCTCGACGCCTATGCGGCGGCGTACAAGAAGTGGCACAAGCTGTCGCCCGGAATCGGGCGCAACATCGACAAATTCACCGACGCGATCTGGGATCAGATTTACTCGAAGGTCGATCCCGCCAAACTGTAATGCGATCGAGGCCAGGCGGGGGCGGCTCAAGTGCCCCGCCCGAGGCCCAGGCCCGGTGATTTAGCACCCATGGACCGCTTGCTCCGATGGCTCGAAATCCCGATCCACGCGTTGTTGTGGATCGCGATCCTCGCCGGCGTCTTGATGATGGCCCACATCGATGCCGACGTCGCGGGGCGCACGATCTTCAACCATCCGCTTCCCGGCACGACGGAAATCGTCTCCGCCTATTACATGGTCGCGGCCGCCTATCTTCCCTGGGCCTGGATCGCGCGCAACAACAACCACATCCAGGTCGAGC
The DNA here is from genome assembly GCA_046706015.1 of Allostellaceae bacterium. GTDB lineage: Bacteria > Pseudomonadota > Alphaproteobacteria > ATCC43930 > CGMCC-115725 > CAIKMD01. Next base: position 1,453 of record JBJKPV010000350.1, read on the forward strand.
TCTTCGCGCGCCTAATGCCGGCCAAGGTCAACGCTCTGCTCGAGCCGATCATTCAGCTCACGACGATTGTCTATGTCGCAGTCTTCACCTGGGAGACCGCGATCCGCGCCGTGCATCAGACCAAAGCCGGCGAGGCATGGGAGGCGGGCACCAGCTTCATCCCGGTCTGGCCGAGCCGCTGGCTGCTGCCGATCGCCGGTGGGCTGATGGTGCTCTACATGGTTATTCGTCTGGCGCGCGACGCGATGCGCGGCGCCGAGCGCTGAGGCGAAGCGATGGACGCGTTCACCGTCGCCATCGTCAGCCTCGCCGCGATCCTCTTCCTCATCGCGCTGCGGCTTCCGATCGGCGTTGCCTTGGGCGGCGTCTCGCTGATCGGTTTCTGGGTCCTGCGCGATTTCAACGTGGCGATGAGCGTGCTGCGCGAATCGCCCTTCGTCTTCTCCGCCAATTGGGAGCTGACGGCGATCCCGATGTTCCTGCTGATGGGCTCGCTCGCCAACAATTCCGGCATCAGCGCGTCCTTGTTCCGCGCCGCGCGACTATGGTTCGGCGGCATGCATGGCGGCTTGGCGGTGGCGACCAATATGGCTTGCGCCGGCTTTGCCGCGGCCTGCGGCTCGAGCGTAGCGGCGGCCGCGGCGATGGCGCGCATCGCCATTCCGGAGATGCTGCGCCACGGTTACGACAAAGGGCTCGCCGCCGGCGTCGTCGCCAGCGCCGGGACCCTGGCGGCGCTGATCCCGCCCAGCATCCTCTTCATCCTTTACGGCATCTTCGCGCAGGTCTCGATTGTCCAGCTTTTGATCGCCGGCATCCTGCCGGGGCTCCTCACCGCGGCGGTCTATTCGACGATGCTGGTCGTTCGCTGCCGGCTCAATCCCGCGCTCGCGCCGCTCATCTCGGTCGAGGACCGGGCCACGCTGCGCCGCGAGCGGTTGGAGTCGCTGAAGGAGATCTGGCCGCTCATCGTCCTCATCCTCGGCATCATCGGCGGCATGTATGCCGGCGTGCTGACACCGACCGAGGCGGGTGCTGCCGGCGCGCTGCTCGCGGCGGTGATCGGCATCGTGCAGCGCACGCTCAGCTTTCGGAAGTTCCTCGACAGCCTTCAAGATGCGATGGTGACGACGGCCCAGCTCTTCTTCGTCGGCATGGGCGCGGTCATGTACACCAAGCTGTTGGCACTCGCCGGGATCGGTCCGATGTTCGCCAGCATGATCGGGAGCTGGGCGCTCAACCCGACCTTGCTCGTCATCGCCACCTCGATCATCTATCTGATCCTCGGCATGTTTCTCGATCCGCTGGGGATCATCCTCATTACCATCCCGGTGCTGGTGCCGATGTTCAACGCGCTCCACCTCAATCTCGTCTGGCTCGGCGTGCTGGTGGTGAAATATGTCGAGATCGGTATGCTGACCCCGCCGGTCGGGTTCAACGTCTATGTAGTGAAGAACGTGGTCGGCGACACGATCCCGCTCGACACCATCTTCCGCGGCTGCTTCTGGTTCCTCGGCTGCGAGGTCATCATCATGACCCTGCTCATCGCCTTTCCGCAGATATCGCTCTGGCTGCCCTACACGATGAATTAGGGCGCGCGGCGCCCGTCACCCGAGACAAGAAAGCCGAACGGCCCACCCGCCGGCCGAGGTATAATGCCGCCCACGAACGCCATTCGAGGGAGGGCGCGATGACGACGGCGCGGGAAAACGAAGTGCTGACGCGGGTCGGGCCGGGCACGATGATGGGCGCGGTGATGCGCCAATACTGGATCCCGATCGCCGGCACGGACGAGGTCAAACCCGATGGCGATCCGGTACGCATCATGGCGCTGGGCGAAAAGCTGATCGCGTTCCGCGACACGTCGGGCCGCCTCGGCGTGCTCGATCATCGCTGCGCCCATCGTTGCGCCTCGCTCTTCTACGGGCGCAACGAGCAGAACGGCATACGTTGCATCTATCATGGCTGGAAATTCGACGTCGACGGCAATTGCCTCGACATGCCGAACGTGCCGCCGCATCAGGATTCAAAGCAAAAGGTCAAGGCCAAGGCCTATAACGCGATCGAGCGCTACGGCGTGATCTGGATCTATATGGGCGATCGCGCCGTGCCGCCGCCTTTCCCCGATTACGAACTCAACGAGCTGCAGCCCGACGAGATCCGGGTGCAGATGCTGCAGCAGGAATACAATTGGCTGCAAGGGCTCGAGAACGATCTCGACACCTCGCATTTCGGGTTTTTGCATCTGGGCGGCGCGGATGTGAGCGATCTCTTGCCGGGTGACACGCTCTATTACCTCGCCTCCGATCCTACGCCGCAATTCCACATCGAGGAAACGCCGCTTGGCATGATGTACGGCGCCTATCGCCCAGCCGATGCCGAGAACACGCATTGGCGGTTGGCGCAGCTTGTGATGCCGTTCTGGGTCATCCCGCCCGCGGGCATGCTCGCCGATCAGATCATGATCAAGGGCTATGTCCCGATGGACGACACCCACACCATGGTCTACACGATCCAGCGCAAGATGGCGCAGATGCGGTCGCGCACGAAATCAGGCAAGCCGGTCCCCGGCCTCGGCGCGGTGCCGAGCGCCGGCGTCCAATTCAAGCCCAACACCACTGATTGGTTCGGGCGCTGGCGCCTCGTCAACGATTCCGGGAACGATTATCTCATCGACCGCGAGGCGCAACGCCATGGCGGCGTCTATAGCGGGATCCAAGGCATCAACGTGCAGGACGCGGCTATTGGCGGCATGCTCGGCGAGTTGAGCGATCGCACCCTGGAGCATCTGGTGCCGAGCGACGTGATGATCGTACGCGCGCGGCGCAAATTCCTGGCGCTGGCCGAAGGCTTTGCCGCCGATAAGACGATCACGCTTCCGGGCGTCGACGATCCGGGCATCTATCGCGGCCACCGCGCGGGCAATTTCATCGCGCCCAAGGACAAGCCATTCCGCGAAGCTTATGAGGAGCAGATGCGGCTGCACGCCAAGGCGGCGCCGCGCTGGGCCGCGGAATAGCGGCGCTCAGGCGGTTTAGGCGCGCAGCCGGGTTGGGCCCGCGCCATTCTCGGCGGCGATGATCGCGTCGACGATGCGGCGCGCCTGGATGCCGCCTGCGTCCTGGTTAAAATCGACCGTATCGGGCAGCGTCTCGCCATAGGCGCTGATGATCTTCTGCTGCGCCTCGATCACCGCCAGATCCTCGAGGAAGGCGGTGTGGACTTGGCGGAAGATCAGCTCGGTCACGCTCGGATCGTCGATCTGGAAATTATGCGCCTGGGCCCAGAAATAATGCGTCGTGGTCTCGGTTTCGGGCGTGATCGCGTTGAGATTGCGCATCGAGATGCCCCGGCTGCGATCGCCCTCGCGCGCGCCGGTGCCCGTGCGCGCCGCGCCGACATCGAGGCGGACGAAAGCGGGCGGCGTGTATTCGATGATCTGCCAACGATCGACATGCTCGTCGGGGCGAAAGCCGCCCGCCTTCTGGAAGAAGGGCGGGGCGGGGTGGTCCTCCATCCAGCGCGTAACGCGCACGCGGTTGTCTTCGCGCTCGGCCTTGATCGGCGCGCCGGCGATCGCCGCGGTGCCGAGCGTGGTCGGGTGGACGAATTGCAGATGGGTGAGGTCGAGCAGGTTCTCGACGATGAGAAGGTAATTCCCCTTGAGATCGAGCCGCTCGCCCTTGGCGCGCCAGGCCGGATCGTCCATCCAGTGGAAATCCTCGATCAAGGCGGGATCGGCGAGCGCCGGATCGCCCATCCAAATCCAGATCCACTGATAGCGCTCGACCACAGGATAGCTGCGTACTTGCGCCATGGGCGGGATCGCCTTCTGGCTCGGCACGCGGATGCAGGCGCCGGTGCGATCATAGACCAGGCCGTGATAGACGCATTCGAGATCGCTGCCCCTGAGCTTGCCGTGCGACAAGGGCATGTGGCGGTGGCAGCAGCGATCCTCGAGCGCGGCGGGGGTGCCGTCTTCCTGGCGCCAGAACACGATCGGCACGCCGCAAATGGTGCGGGGCATCAGCTCCTGACGGCGGACCTCCCAATCCCAAGCGGCGACGTACCAGAAATTGCGCGGAAACATGACGCGCCCTCCCTTCCCATGATTTCTTTTATTTTCGTCGCAATGAGCGGCAAAAGCTATCGTTTTGGCGCGGGCGGCCAAGACATCATCCTCCGACCCGCGGCAGCACCTCCTCGATCATCAGCCGCATCGAGGCCTCGACCGTGGCCGCCGGCATGGCGCCGAAATTGAAGATGGCGTTGACTGCGGTGACGCCCATTTCCTCGAGCGCGCGCAGCCTCCGGGCGACGCTTTCGACCGAGCCGAAGAGCGCCAGCCCGTTCTCGCGGATCTGCTCATAGGTCCAAGGTCGCGCATAGAGGCGCGTGCGGCAATAGAGCTCGAAGGGACCGCGCACGTTTTCCTCGGCCTCAGCCTCGCTCGCCGCGACATGGGTGTGGAAGGCGGCCATGTGCGCGGCAAGCCCGTGCGGCAACGGCGCCGCGCTCGCCTCGGCGCGGCCCTTCGCGAAAGAGGCGGCGAGCGGCCCGAGTTCGCTCACATGCTCGAGCGTGCCATAAGGGATGGTGAAAAGCCCATTGCCCTGGCGGCCGATGTGATAGGCGGCTTCCTTGGTCAGCGCCGCGACGTAGATCGGCACTTGCGGCTGGACCGCGCGGAGGTTGAGCTGAAGATTGTCGAGGGTGTTGAACTTGCCGCGATAGTCGACGCGCTCGCCCGTGATGAGGCGCTTGATGAGCGCCATCCCTTCGTCGAAGCGCTCGCGCTTTTCGGCCGGATCGCGGCCGAAGCCTGCGAATTCATGTTTGAGATAACCTGAGCCGAGCCCGAGCACGAGACGGCCGTCCGAGATTTGGTCGAGCAGCGCATAATCCTCGGCGACGGTGCGCGGATCGCGAAAGGGCAGGATCGTGACCGCAGGGCCCAAGCGGATGCGCGTGGTGCGGGCGGCGATCGCGGCCAAGAGCACTGCCGGATTGGCGACCACGCCATAGGGATGGAAATGATGCTCGGCGAGAAAGCAGGCTTCGTAACCGAGCCGGTCCGCGAGCACTGCCTGGCCGATCATTTCGCGATAGAAGGTGCGGAGATCGCGCGGGCCCTCGGGATAGTGATCGGCGACGCTTAGGATCGATAATCTCATGGACGGCAATTCCCCCTCGGTCTCGGACCCGGCGCGAGCCGGTCCTGACCTCGTTTCGTCATCAATCCCTGACATGATCCGATTTTCGCGCGCGGATGGCAACGCGCGGGCACCACCGCCGATTCGCGAATGATGCTTGCGTTTCTCGTCTTGGGCGGGCAGAACGGAGGTGACGCGCCACCGCCGGTACTAGAAGGGTATCGCCGCTTGAGGATGCGCTCGCTTCCGTTCACCGTCATCGCGCTCGGCGCCAGCCTGGGCACGAGCGCGTGCTCGACGCCGCCGACCTCGTTCGGCTCGACTCTTTCCTCTCTCCCCGAGAACGCCGGCGCTGTCCCGGCAACGCGCGAGCCGATCGTGGATTTGGCCTCGCTCGGTGCGGCGCTGGGCCTCGTCTCGCGCGACCAGCTTTATTGCCCGCGCGGCGAAATTGCGTCCTATGAAATCGCGACCTTCCTGCCGCGGCCGAAGATCGACGCCACGCTGTCGCTTGAGGCGATCGGCCGGCTGACCAGGATCGATTTCCACCACCTCGCGCTCGGCGCGACCGAAGGCCGCGAGGTGGCCTTCGCCCTCATCGCCGTGCGTACCCTGCCCAGCACGCGCGGCGGCGTGTGCGCCTATGCGACGCGCGTGACGCTGACCTTGGGGCTCACGGCGCGCAAGATTCACATCGCCAGCGATTTTGCCGGCACGGAACCTTGCGTCTATGGCTTGATCCTGGCGCATGAGAAGCGCCATGTCGCGCTCGACGACCGGATCATGAAGGCGGCGGCGGCGTCACTGCGCCGGAATGCGGCGCAGCGCTTCGACGACATCGACGGGGTCTGGGGGAAGGACGCCACGGCGGCGCAGCACGCGCTGCAGCGCCGGATCGAGACCGACGAGGACGCGCTGCGGGCCGAGATCAGGGAGGTGCGGGTCGAGGCTCACGCGGAAAAGATCGACACGCCCCAAGAGCGCCTTCGCTTGGTCGCGGCCTGCGGCGGCAGGCTCAAGCAGCTCTATCCCGGCTATGGCTGAAGCCCGCCTTGCGTTGCGGCGCGAGGCGGGTAACACTCTCGGTCCGACAGTTGTGGCCCGCCAATCGCAAGGGCCCAAGAACGGGAGGAGAGAGACATGGCCTTCGGAGTGGGACAACCGGTCGCGCGCAAGGAAGACCCACGTTTTCTGACCGGCCGCGGACACTACGTCGCCGATATCGATATCGCCCGCCAGACCTATGCGGTCTTCCTCCACTCGCCGCACGCCCACGCCGCCATCAAGTCGATCGACGTCTCGGCCGCGCTCGCGGCGCCGGGGGTCGTTGGCGTCCTTACGGGCAAGGATTGGGCCGCCGACGGGCTCGGCACGATCGGTCCCGAGGCCATGCCGGAGGATTTCGGCGGCCCCAAGGGCTATCGTACCAAGCACTCACCGCTCGCCGTGGATCGGGTGCGCTATGTCGGCGACCGGGTCGCCGTCATCATCGCGAATTCCGAAGCGCAGGCGCGTGACGCCGTCGAGCTCGTCGCGATCGACTACGAGATCCTGCCGGCGGTGGTGCGGGCGACCGATGCGGTGAAGCCGGGTGCGCCGCAGGTCTATGCGGAATCGCCGAACAACACCTGCTTCACCTTGCGCTTCGGCAATGCCGATGCGGTCGAGCCGGCTTTTGCCCAGGCCGCGCATGTGACGAAGCTCGAGCTCTATAACAACAGGCTCAACGCTTTCACCATGGAGCCGCGCGGCGCGATCGCCGACTACGATCAAGGCACCGGCCGCTACACGCTCTACACCTCGACGCAGAACCCGCATGGCATCCGCCACGGTCAGGCGCACGCGATCATGCATGGGCCCGAAAGCCAGATCCGCGTCGTCGCCAGAGATGTCGGCGGCGGCTTCGGCATGAAGGGGAAT
>JBJKPV010000351.1:0-6163 GCA_046706015.1 Allostellaceae bacterium
CAGACTGTCTGGGCGGCGATCAAAGCAGCAAGAACGGTTTGAATGATGGATTCCTCGTCTTCGCCGCTTGAGGCCGCACGCATCAACGATCTCGATCGCTTCAGCTTGCGGCGCTTTCTCGATGCGCTGGTCGAAGCCGGCGAATGCGAGATCCGCGAGACGCTCGTCGATCTCGCCGATGTGGCCGATGCGCTGGAAAGCGAGAAGGCCGTCTGGTTCCGGGCCGCCGGGCCCGAGCGCGCGGAGCTCGTCGGCAACGTCGCAGGTTCGCGCAAGCGGTTGGCGCGTGCCTTCGGCGTCGAACCCAAGGCCCTTCTCGCCGAAGTCGCGCGCCGCTTGAAGAACAAGCCCGAGATCCTCGAAGTGTCGCGCGACAAGGCGCCGGTGCAGCAAGTGGTCGTGACCGGCGATGCGATCGATCTGACCGCGCTTCCGGTTCACCTCCAGCACGGGCTCGATGGCGGGCCTTATATCTCGGGCTCGATCGACTATGTGAAGGACGAGGCCACCGGCCTCACCAATGTCGGCATCCGTCGTCTGATGCTGCGCGGCAAGGCCGAGACCGGCGTCGATCTAGTGAGCCCCAGCGATCTGCGCGCGATCTATGAGGTGTATGCCGCGCGCGGCGAGAATCTGCCGGTTGCATTCACCGTCGGCTCGCATCCGATCGATTTCGTCGCGGCGACGATGCGCCTGCCGGTCGATGAGCTCGGGCTGGTCGCGAGCCTGCGCGACGCGCCGCTCCCGGTGGTCAAATGCGTCACCAGCGATATCCGCGTGCCGGCCGATGCCGAATGGGTGCTCGAAGGCTATTTCGATGCCAAGGGCTATGTCGAATCCGAGGGGCCTTACGGCGAGTTCCTCGGCTATTACGGCGGCGTCAAACAGAACCCGGTGTTTCGCTGCACGGCGATCACACACCGGCGCGATGCGATCTTTCAGACCACGACGATCGGCGGCTACCACATGAGCCGCACCGATTCGGCGCCGCTGGTGGCGCTGCGCACCGAGGCGACGGTGTGGCAGGCGTTGCAAAGCGCGGTGCGCGAGCCCTTGAACGTTTATGCCACGACCGCCACCGGCGGCATGTTCAATGTCCGCATCGCGCTGCGCCAACGCGTGCCCGGCGAGGCACGCAATGCGATCCTCGCCGCCTTCGCCTGCCTCGCCAATGTGAAGAACGTGTTCGTGGTCGATCCCGACATCGACATTTATTCCGACGAGCAGATCGATTGGGCGCTGGCGACGCGGTTCCAGCCCGATCGCGACATCATCATCGAGAGCGGCTTGCGCGCACTGCCACTCGACCCGTCGCTCTCGGGAGGCAGCCGCATCGGTGCCAAGGCCGGCTTCGATCTGACCTGGCCTTTCGGCACGGGCGGCGCGCTCGAGCGCACCGTGCCAACGCCGCCCGCTTATGAGGGCAAGCGCTTTTCCGATCTGCGCGCAGCGTTGCAGGACGGACCCAAATATTTCGAAGAGCTGATGACGGCACTCGCCAGCCGCGACGGGCGCGAGATCGTGCGCGCGCTCGACGAATTGCGCGTCGCCGGCATGCTGACCCGCGACGAACGTGGGCGCTGGGCCTTGCGCCAAGGGGGCACGCGGTAGATAGTAGCGCGCAAAATGCGCTCGAGGAGGCTCCGATGGCTCGCAAAGTGATGGTCGCCTGCGCCCTGACCGGCGCGGCAGACACCCCTGGCAAGAATCCGGCCGTGCCGGTGACGCCGAAGCAGATCGCCGATTCGGGTATTGCGGCGGCGAAGGCGGGTGCCGCCATCGTTCATATCCATGTGCGCAACCCCGAGACCACCGGCCCGAGCATGGAACTCGCGCATTATAAAGAGGTGGTCGACCGCATCCGCGACAGTGGCACCGATGTTGTCATTAATCTCACGACCGGCGCGGGCGCGCGCTTTGTCCCGGGCAGCAACGACCCGATGGTGCCGGACCCGAAATCGACGCTGCGGACGGCGGCGGAGCGCGTGCGCCATGTCGTCGAGCTGAAGCCCGAGATCTGCAGCATCGACATGGGCAGCATCAACATGGGCAACTATGTCTTCGTCAACACCGTGCCGCAGATCGAGGAAATTGCGATCGCCATCCGAGAATGCGGTGTGACCCCCGAAATCGAAGTGTTCGAGCCGGGCCATATTGTGCTGTCCAATCGTCTGATCAAAACCGGGCATTTCAAGAGCCCGCCCCTATTCCAGATTTGCCTTGGCGTGACCTGGGGCACGCCGGCCACGCCTGATGCGATGAAATTCATGCGCGATCTGCTGCCGGCCGATGCGACCTGGTTCACCTTCGGCTGCGCGGCGCAGCAATTCCCGATGGTGGCGCAGGCGATGCTCTATGGCGGACACGTGCGCGTCGGGCTCGAGGACAATCTCTATCTCTCGCGCGGCAAGCTCGCGCCGTCGAACGCCGCGTTGGTCGAAAAGGCGGTCGGCATCATCGAGGCGATGGGCGAGGAGCTGGCGACGCCCGCCGAGGCGCGGCAGATGCTCGGCTTGCGCAAGGCGGCGTAGCTTTCGCCGGGGTTTTGGCGACGTCGAAGGCGACGATTTGCGTAGATTGCTTTCTTTTGCGATCGCCTGCTCCACCGGCGGGGATCTCTAGCCCTTGAACAGTTTCTCGAAGCCTGACCAGATCGAATCGTAGTCGCGCTGCAAGGCCGGCGTTTCGAGCGCGAAGCGCGTCGGGCGCAGCACGAACCGCGTCTCGAACATCAAGGCGAGGCCCAGATCCCAATAGACGGGCTCGAGCTCGGCGCTCGACGCCGCGTCGAAGGTGGCGCGGTCGGGCCCGTGCGCGCTCATGCAATTGTGCAAGCTTCCGCCGCCCGGCACGAAGCCTGAAGCCTTAGCGTCATAGGCGCCGGTGATCAGGCCCATATATTCGCTCATCACGTTGCGATGGAACCAGGGCACGCGGAAGCTGTGCTCGGCCACCATCCAGCGCGGCGGAAAGATGACGAAGTCAAGATTGGCCGTGCCCGGAATTTCCGAGGGCGAGGTCAGCACGGTGAAGATCGACGGGTCGATATGATCGAAGCTCACCGTGTTGATCGTGTTGAAGCGCGCGAGATCGTATTTATAAGGCGAGTAATTGCCGTGCCAGGCGACGACGTCGAAGGGGCTGTGAGCGAATGGCGCGGCCCAGAGATGCCCGCCGAATTTTTGCACCACCTCGACCGGCGCGTCGCGATCCTCGAACGCGGCGACCGGCATTGCGAAATCGCGCGCGCTCGCGAGCCCGTTCGAGCCGATCGGCCCCAGCTCCGGCAGGCACAAGAGCGCGCCGTAATTCTCGGCGATGTAGCCGCGGGCGGACTTGTCCAGAAGCTCGACGCGGAATTTAACGCCGCGCGGCACGACCGCGATCTCGCCCGGCGCAACCGCGACAATCCCGAGCTCGGTGACGAGGCGGATGCCGCCCGCTTGCGGCACCAATAGCAGCTCGCCATCGGCGTCGACGAAGGCGCGGCTCTGATCCATCGATTTGGTCGCGCGATAATGATGGATGGCGAGTCCCGTCCCAGCATCGGCATCGCCATTGCCGCAAAGGGTGGCGAGCCCGTCGACGAAATCGGCGGGCGAAGTCGGCATCGGCAGCGGGTCCCAGCGCAGCCGGTTGGGCGAGGGCTCGGCCTCGGTGAAGGGCGCGCTGCGCAAGAGCCCGTCATCGATACGCCGGAAAGGCGGATGCGTCACCGCCGGGCGGATGCGATAAAGCCAGGATCGCCGGTTTGCGTTGCGGGGCGCGGTGAAAGGCGTGCCGCTCAGTTGCTCGGCATAAAGCCCCAGAGGCGCGCGCTGCGGCGAGTTCTGCCCCTCCGGCAGCGCGCCTTTGATCGCCTCGGTCGCGAAGTGATTGCCGAAGCCCGAGAGATAGGCGAGGTCGCGGTCTTGCGGCTTGGTCATGCTAAGCCTCCGCAGAGCGGCGGGGTACCCAGGCGATCGCGCGAGGTGCCGAGCACGCGCTCCGCCGCGCAGGCGATGGCGATCAGACGCTCATCCTCGCCACCCTTGGCGATGAGCTGCAAGCCCACCGGCAGGCCGAGCCGGTCGAGGCCGACCGGCAAGGTTGCGGCGCAAAGCGCGAGCGAATTCACCGGCACCAGATTGTGGACGATGCCGCGATTGCGCAGCCAGAATTTCTCCGGCGTCGGCGGTTGGGTCATGATGTCGGGGCTCAGCATCACCGTCGGCGTGGCGATGACGTCGACCGCGTCGAAATGCGGCGCGGCGGATTTCGCGGCCTCGGCCAGGCGCATGAGCCGGTTGATATAGACGGGCGCTGGCAGGCTCGCGGCATTGACGACGGGCGGCGCGTTGACCGGATCGATGGTCGCGATCCAATCCGGCAGATCGCGGTCGAGAAAGGCGCGCAGCTCGATCGCCGACAGCCCGCCCTCGCAGAAGACGGCATAGGCCTCGCGGGCCTCGGGCAATGCCTGCTCGCGCAGCAAGGCGCCGGCGCGGCCGAGTTCGTCGAGCGCGCCTTTCACGATCTCCGCGATGCCGTTCTCGCATTCATCCCAGAACCAAGAATCGGCCACGCCGATGCGCAAGCCGGCGATATCGCCGCCGGCAATGCGGCGCAGAAACGCAAACCCGTCGCCGAGCTGCGGATCGAGCGCGGCGAAACCGAAGGCCGCGTCCTCCATGCGCCGCGCGAGCAATCCGGGCGTGTCGAAGCTGTGGCTCAAAGGCACGATGCCCTCGGTCGACCAGCGTCCGGCGGTGAGCTTCAGCCCGGCATTGCCGGTCATCGATGCGGGGAGCCGCACCGAGGCGGCGGTATCGGTGCCGAAAGCGAGCAGCGCCGAGCCCTCGCACAGCGAGACACCGGCGCCGCTCGAGGAGCCGCCGGGCGAGCGATGCGCTTTCGCATCCCATGGGTTGCGCGGGCTGCCGTAATGCGAATTGTGGCCGGTACCGCCGAAGGCGAACTCGACCATGTGCGTCTTGCCGGTGACGACGCCCAATTGCCGTCGGAGGCTCGCGACCACCGGACCGTCGATCTCGAATTTCGCGGGCAGGCGCTTGGGCGAGCCGGCAAAGGTCGGAAAGCCCGAATGCGCGAAGAGATCCTTGATCGAGGTCGGGATGCCCTGGAGCGATCCGGCGCGACAGCCGGCCGCGAAAGCCGCGTCGGCGGCATCGGCGCAGCGCTGGGCATGCTCCGGCGCCCATTGCGAATAGGCCATGAGCGGCCCGCCGAAACGCTCGTGATTGGCGATCGCTTCCTCGGCGAGTGTGCGTGCTTTCAGCGTGCCTTCGCCCAAACGCTCGGCGACCGCGCGAAGCGGCAATGACAGCATGTCGCTCATCTTATCTCCCTCCGCTCGCAATCCCGTCGAGAAACGCATCGAAGGCGGATCGCGCGGCGGGCGCCAAGCGCGGCGCCTCGATCGCAGCGTCGGCGCGCAAGCGCGCGAGCTCGACGCCCGGCGTGGTCGCGATCTCGAGCGTGTGGCCGACATACCATCGCTCGAGCCCTTTGGCGCTCGCCTCGATATGGAACTGAAGCGCGAGGCCGTGGCGCTCGAACGCGAAGGCCTGGTGCGGATTGCGCGCGGTCGAGGCCAAATGCGCGACGCCTTTGGGAAGATCGAACGTGTCGCCGTGCCAATGCAGCACCTTCATCGCCGGCGTGATGAAGCGCAGCACCGAGCTGGCGCCGTCTTCGATCAGATCGAGCGGTGCCCAGCCGAGCTCCTTGTTGCCGGGATAGACCCGCGCGCCCAAGGCCTTGGCCATCAGCTGCGCGCCGAGGCAGATGCCGAGCACCGGGCGGCCTTGGGTGAGCCGGGCTTCGATCAGGCGGAGCTCTGCCGTCAGAAACGGATAGAGGGCCTCTTGATAAGCGCCGATCGGGCCGCCGAGTACGATGAGCAGATCGGCCTCGGCGAGCTCGCGCGCGCCGAGATCGTCGAGCGGCGCCTCGCGATAAGCGACCGCATAGCCGCGCGCCGCCAAGGGCGCCGCAAAAGCGTCGAGATCCTCGAAGGATACGTGGCGGATGGCGATGGCATTGGGCATGCGCTTATCCGCCCGGCGATTCCGATTTGAAGGGTCGTGCGAGCAAGCCTTCGATCATCTCGTCGATCTTGGCGCCGCGGTGGAGAATGCCATCGACCGCAAAGACGATCGGC
>JBJKPV010000352.1:0-4630 GCA_046706015.1 Allostellaceae bacterium
CAGATGATGCGGGTCGAAGCGAGTTGGTGGCCGCGCATGCCCACCGTCTTCGCCATGCTTCGCTTGGCGGGCATAGGTGTCGCCTGGACCTATGCACTTCAAGCGATGTCGGCCGTCTTCGCCGCGCTCGCCGTCGTTGCGATGTGGCGCGGCGGCGCCGCACTCGGCATCAAAGCGGCGGCGCTCGTCGTCGCCATGTTCCTCGCCACACCCTATGCCTGGGACTATGACACGATCGTCTTGATCTTCGCCGCTTCCTGGCTCGCCATTGAGGCCAGGAAAAGCGGCTTCCGCGATTGGGAAAGAATCGTGGTGCTCATGCTCTTGACCCTGCCGGCCTTAACCCTGCCGGCAGCGAAGCTGCTCAATCTTCAAATCGGGCCGTTGCTGCTCTGGCTCGCGCTGGCCGTGCTGCTCCGCCGCGGCTTTGCCGAAAGCGGCGTAATGACGCCGCGCTTTTGGCTGGCGCCGAGGGCCGAGAGCAAGAGCTAACAAGCCGCAAAGCCCTCACGGCAGCGTCGCACCTGCGCTAGAGTGGATCCCACAAACTGGGAGGAAGCGATGGAATTCGGTTATTTCACGCTCAGCGACAATCACTACGTCGACAACAAGCGCGGCGCCAATCAGTTCATCGCCGACATCCTCGACGAGACCCTGCACGCCGACACGTTGGGATTTCATTCCGCCTGGATCGGCGAGCATCATTTCAGCTCGCTCGGCGTGCTCTCCTGTCCCGATCTTGTCCTCGCCTATGCCGCCGCGCGCACCAAGAGGATCAGGCTCGCGCCGGCGGTCACCGTGCTGCCGCTGCATCATCCGATCCGCGTCGCCGAGCAATGGGCGAGCCTCGACCTGCTCTCCGGCGGACGCGTCGATTGGGCGGCCGGGCGCGGCTATGACCGGCGCGAATACGAGCCCCTGGGTGCCTCCTTCGACACCAACCAGGAAGTCTTCAACGAAGGCATGGAAATCGTGCGCCGGCTGTGGTCGGCCGATGGCCCGATCAGCCATAAGGGCAAGTATTATTCCTTCGAGGATGTGCGAATCACGCCGCAGCCGGTGCAGCGGCCGATCCCCTCCTATGTCGCGTCGTTCTCGAAGCCCTCGATCGAGCTCGCCGCCAGGCTCGGCTGCGGCCTCGTCGTGGCGCCCTTCGCCGCGGCGATGAGCTATGGCGGCCTCAAACAGGTGGCCGATCTCTACAAGGAGACCTGCGCCGCCGCGAGCAAGAAGCCGGGCCGGCTCATCTGCAGCTACTTCACGCATTTCGCCGACAACAACGATGAGGAGATGGCGCAGCGCGCGCGCCAGATCCGCTATTACAAGGAATGCGTGATCCCGGCCTTTCCCGCCGACATGAAGACGGCGCCGCCCTCTTATCGCTACATGGTCGAGATGACCGAGCGGCTGCACAAGGTGAAGCCCGAAGACCTCACCGAGAACTCGGTGCTGCTGGGCTCGACGCAGCAGATCACCGATACGCTGAAGAAAGCCGAGCAGGCGGGCTTCGACGAGGTGATCCTCTATTTCAATGTCGGCTTGAAGCCGCACCAGCAGGTGAAAGACGAGATGTCGCGCTTCGCCGCCGAGGTGACGCCGGCGTTTGTCTAACAGGGCTCAAGAGTGAAGCAAGCGTTGCCTTCGCTGATCCGTGGTTACGTTGTCAGTTTCTTAATCGAGAAACTTTTCGACACGGAGACCGTTCGATTTGACCTCAAGATCGCGTTGTCTGAAGAGTGGCAGCCTTCATCGTCCATGATCACGGCACGCTTCATTGATGTGCGAGATGTCAGATATGGCGGTTCTCACGAGGCGATAGATTTCGGCGCCAATCTCGCGCTCGGTATTGAGGATGTCACCGACCGTGGCTTAGAGAGCGTACGATTCCGCGTTTTCAACGTCGAACAAGGCTGCAACCTTTCGTTCTACTGTCGAAGCTTTGAAGTCTCTGACGCTTCGCCGACATCTTCTTGATCGACGATTAAAGTCGGCGTTCTGAGAATAGAGGCGTTGGATCGACGGCGTTGCGCCCTTCGACTGCGCCCTGCGGGCGCGCTCAGGGTGAGGAGAGACCTCGGATGCCACTACGGCTCTTAGCTCATCCCGAGCTTGTCGAGGGACGCAGGATCGAATTGCAGCGGCGTTAAGCGAGCTTCTCGAGCTCGCCGAGCACCGCGTTGCCCATCTCGGTGGTCGAGACGCGCTTCATCCCGAGCTGCATGATGTCGCCGGTGCGGATGCCGCTGGCGAGCGCGTTCTTCACCGCCTTCTCGACCAGATCGGCCTCCTCCGCGAGATCGAAGGAATAGCGCAGCATCATCGCGAAGGAGAGGACGCAGGCCAGCGGGTTGGCCGCGTCCTTGCCGGCGATGTCGGGCGCCGAGCCGTGCACGGGCTCGTAGAGCGCCTTGCGCCGCCCGCTCGAATCCGCCGCGCCCAGCGAGGCCGAGGGCAGCATGCCGAGCGAGCCCGTGAGCATCGCCGCGCAATCCGACAAGATGTCGCCGAAGAGATTGTCGGTGACGATGACGTCGAATTGCTTGGGGTTGCGCACCAGCTGCATCGCGCAATTGTCGGCGTACATATGCGAGAGCTCGACGTCGCGGTATTCGGCGTCGTGGAGCTTTTGCACTTCCTCGCGCCAGAGCTGGCCCGATTCCATGACATTCGCCTTCTCGACCGAGCAGACGCGGTTGTTGCGCTTTCGCGCCAGCTCGAAGGCAACGCGGGCGACGCGGATGATCTCGGGCGTCGTATAGACTTGCGTGTTGATGCCGCGGCGCGTGCCGTCGGGCAGCGTGGTGACGCCGCGCGGCTCGCCGAAATAGACGCCGCCCGTGAGCTCGCGAATGATCAGGAGGTCGAGCCCCTCGATCACCTCGGGCTTCAAGGTCGAGGCGCCGATCAGCGGATCGAAGACCAGCGCAGGCCGGAGATTGGCGAAGAGATCCATGTCCTTCCTGAGACGCAACAACCCGCGCTCGGGCTTTTGCGCAAAGGGCAGATTGTCCCATTTCGGGCCGCCGACCGCGCCGAAGAGCACGGCGTCGGATTCGAGCGCCTTCTTCATCGTCGCGTCGGTCAAGGGCGTGCCGTGCTTGTCGAAGGCGGCGCCGCCGACCAGATCCTCGGTCACGTCGAAGCTGGCGATGCGGCGCTTGTCGAACCATTCGACGACGCGGCCGACTTGGTGCATCACTTCGGGTCCGATGCCGTCGCCGGGAAGCGAGAGAATTTTGCGATTGGCGGCCATGAACGCGCTTCCTTTCCGCTCAGAGCCAGGGCTGGCTCAGGCGATGCTTCGCCTCGAAGGACGCGATCTTCGTCTCCTTCTGCAAGGTGAGGCCGATATCGTCGAGCCCGTTCAGGAGGCAATGCTTCAAATGCGGATCGAGCTCGAACCGGATCTTCTCGCCGTCGGGACGGGTGATCGTCTGCTCGGCGAGATCGACGGAGAGACGCGCATTAGCGCCCTTCTTCGCGTCCTCCATCAGCTCGTTGACGATCTGCGGCGGCAGCTTGATCAGCAGCATGCCGTTCTTGAAGCTGTTGTTATAGAAAATATCGGCGAAGGACGGCGCGATCACGCAGCGTATGCCGAAATCCATCAAGGCCCAGGGCGCGTGCTCGCGCGAGGAGCCGCAGCCGAAATTCTCGCCGGCGACGAGGATCTTGGCCTGGCGATAGGCCGGCTGATTGAGGACGAAATCGGGATGTTCCTTGCCGTCCTCGAGATAGCGCAGCTCCTCGAACAGCGCCTTGCCGAGACCGGTGCGCTCGACCGTCTTCAGATGCTGCTTGGGGATGATCTTGTCGGTGTCGACATTGATCATCGGCAATGGCGCGGCAACGCCCGTCAAAGTCGTGAATTTTTCCATGGCAAAACCTCGTTTCCGCGGCCGTCGGCGGCGCGATCGCCGCTTCTGGGCCGCAAATACTCGCTCGATCGACCTCTTTAAAGGCGGATTGTTAAGGGATCGCAGAGCGTTAGGCAAGGGCACCTTGCTTTCGCGCGCGCTTGACCACACATAGGAACGATGAGCGAACCAACCGAACGCCCCGAGATCGAGATCATCCCGCCGGGCCAGCCGGACCGCCGCGGCGCGGATCGGCACCGGTCGCGCCGCGCCGGCCGCGACGATGCGCGCGTCTTCGTCTGGTCGAGCGGGCCTCAGGGGATGCATTTTCGCGCGGGTCGGCCCGGCCCCCTCGGTCTTTTCGCCGTCTTCCTGGGCATCGCCGCGCTCGCGAGCCTGGGATTTCTCGTCTTTCTCGGCGTTGCCGCGATTGCGCTGCCTCTGATCGGCGCGCTTATCTTGGCCGGCGTGGTCGCGGGAATCCTGCGCCGGCTCTAGCCGCCACAAGGCAAGTCGCAGAAAAAAGGCCGGGTCTTTCGACCCGGCCTTCGCTTCAGCAAACGCGATCGACGTTATTTCGCCATCGCAGTCCAGAGCGGCTTCGCGTCGGGGCCCTTAATCGCACCCCAGCTCGATTCGATGATCGGCACGACGTTCTGCGGCATCGGAATGTAGTCGAGACTTTCCGCCGTCTTGGTGCCGTGCTTGTACGCCCAAGAAAAGAATTTGAGCACTTGCTCCGAGTTCGCGGCGCTAACCGCGGTCTTCTGCAT
>JBJKPV010000353.1:0-4895 GCA_046706015.1 Allostellaceae bacterium
GCGCAAATGCAGGGAGAAGCTCAACGGGCCCAAGGCCACGGGCGAGCAATGCCGCGAAGGCTGGAGCTTCTATCAATATCCGGGTCCGGGCTTTGCCGGAATCGGCAAGAACAGCGCCGAGGCGAGCTATTACACCTGGGTCGATCAGCATGACGCGCTCGGCCTCGGCAAGGACGCCGTGATCTCGACCGGGAACGAGAACGACGCGCTCCTGGCGCTCGTCAAAGGCAAATGGGTGGTGCTGCGCGTGCCCTATCCGCTGAGCTTCTACGCCAAGGGCTTGGATGGCCGCATCGACGATGCGAACGCCGGCTGGAAAGGCCGCGGCGTGTGGACGACGAGCGGCGATCGCGTGCCCTGGCTCAAGGAGACGGGCAAGGGCAGCACGCCGCTGGTCTTCCATTTCCAGATCCGGCCGAACCCGCTCGCGGATTGAGGCTGCTTCGCACGACGCCGCCCAAAGGCGGCTGTGCTACGGGGTTTTGATTCTGCTTCGCACGACGCCGCCCAAAGGCGGCTGTGCTACGGGGTTTTGATTCTGCTTCGCACGCCGCCGATCGCCTGTCCTTCGACAAGCTCAGGATCGGCCATCGGCTGTGCTACGGAGCGTTGTTTGCTTCGCACGACGATGCGGCGCTGAAGAGTCGCGCCGCATCTGTGCTACGGGATTTGATCCTGCTTCGCACGACGCCGATGGCCGTGCTACGCGCTACGCTTTCACAATATTCGGTCCGGTAATGCCGGCGCGGGCGCAGGCATTGCGCGTGTCGACCACCAAGCGGCAGTGCTCGACCAGCGCGCGATAGTCGATGCCGTCATGGTCGGTGCAGATGAGCGCCGCGTCGTAAGCGCCGAGGCTCGCAGCGTCGAGCGCGACCGAGGCGCGCCCGGCATAATCGGGATGCTCGCGCAGCTTCGGGATTTCCGGCACCAGCGGGTCGTGATAGGCGACGACGGCGCCGCGCTTTTCCATGAGCTCCATCAGCTTGAAGGCGGGGCTCTCGCGCGTGTCGGCGATGTTGCGCTTATAGGCGACGCCGATGAGGAGCACGCGCGCGCCTTTCATGCCTTTGCCCGCGCGCTCGCTCAGCGCCTCGGCAAGGCGCTCGACGACGCGATAGGGCATGGCCGTGTTGATCTCGCCGGCCAGCTCGATGAAACGCGTCGAGATGTCGTATTCGCGCGCCTTCCAGGTGAGGTAGAACGGATCGATCGGGATGCAGTGGCCGCCGAGGCCGGGCCCGGGATAAAAGGGCATGAAGCCGAAGGGCTTGCTCTTGGCCGCGTCGATCACTTCCCAGATATCGATCCCCATCGCCGCATAGATCACCTTGAGCTCGTTGACGAGCGCGATGTTGACGGAGCGGAAGATGTTCTCGGTGAGCTTTACCGCCTCGGCTGCCTCGGGGCTCGAGACCGCGATGGTCTTGGCGACGAGCTCGCCATAGAGCGCGCGGGCGAGGCGCAAGGCCGCTTCGCCGTCGCCGCCGACGACCTTGGGGATGCGCCCGACATCGTAATCGGGATTTCCCGGATCCTCGCGCTCGGGCGAGAAGGCGAGGAAGAAATCCTCGCCCG
Organism: Allostellaceae bacterium; assembly: GCA_046706015.1. Taxonomy (GTDB): domain Bacteria; phylum Pseudomonadota; class Alphaproteobacteria; order ATCC43930; family CGMCC-115725; genus CAIKMD01. The sequence goes on from JBJKPV010000353.1 coordinate 1,579, forward strand.
ATTTGAGCCCGCGCTCCTCGAGGATCGGCCGCATTACGTCGCGCGTCGTTCCGGGATAGCTGGTCGATTCCAAAACGACCAGCTGGCCGCGGCGCAGATATTGCGCGATCGAGCGCGTAGTCTCGACGACGAAGGTCAGATCGGGCTCGCGATGCGGCGTGAGCGGCGTCGGCACCGCGATCAGCACCGCGTCGAGCGGGCGCAGCGCGGCGAAATCGGCGGTGGCGCGGAAGCGCCCCGAGGCGACGAGATCGCCGATCGCCGCGCCGGCGATATGGCGGATGTAGGAGCGTCCCTCGTTGAGGGCCGTGACCTTTTCGTGGTCGACGTCGAAGCCCGTCACCTTGAAGCCGCGGCGAACGGCAGCCAGCGCCAAAGGTAGGCCGACATAACCGAGGCCGATGACGCCGATGCTGGCGTCATGCGTCTCGAAGCGTCGGACGAGAGAATCAACGGATAAGGCCAGATCGGTGATCAACATCGTTATTGCCCTCGATGCATAGCGCCAAGCGCGTTTGGTTTGTCGTTGTGCGACGACAATGATTTTTCGATGCAGGGTTTTCGCCGACGCGCGTCTTCACCGCATCGTGACGCAAACGCAAAGCACCGCGCGGAAACAAACGGGGAGAAATCTTCGTTGTGTCGCATACCATGGCTTTAAGAACGGCGCGTCGACTTCATCCCCGCACAACGGCATGCACAGCATCGTGATCAGGTGTTTGGCGGTATCCGCGCGCCGGCGGCGCCGCCGCAAGTCGAGAGAACACCCGGTTCGCAAAAGTTTGGAGACTTGATTGATGAGCACGGACGTACACGCATCGTCGTCGGCGTTAAGGGCCGCGACACCATGGCGCGCCCTCCCTTCCGGCCGGATCGGCGGTACCGAGCCCGGCCAGGCTTGGACCTACTTCGTCTATGCGCTGGTTCTCGTCGGCTTCGCGGTTATCTCCTACTATCAACTTCATGCCATCGCCCTGCGCGTGCTCGACTTGACCGCGGAGCATGCACGCGCCCGCGTGATCGTCTATCCGAGCATCTTGTGGCTGGCGATGGGCTTCGCCCTGCTTGCCTTCCGCACCGGCGTGTGGATGGTCTATCGCCCGCACGCCCCGGCCAAGCGCGAGGAAGCGCCGCCGCTCACCGTCATCATCCCCGCCTATAATGAGGGCGCGATGGTGCTGCAGGCGATCGAATCGGTCGCCCGCGCCGATTATCCGCGCGACCGGCTCGAGATCGTCGTCGTCGATGACGGCAGCAAGGACGATACCTGGCATTACATCACCGAGGCGGCTTCGCGCTATCCCGACCTCGTCACCGCGCTTCAGCACGATCGCAACCGCGGCAAGCGCGCGGCGCTGGCGCTTGGCTTCAGCCGCGCCCGCGGCGAGATCCTGGTCACGCTCGATTCCGACAGCGTGATCGAGCCGGACGCGCTCCTGGCGTTGGCCGGCCCCTTCCGCGATAAGCGCATCGGCGCCGTCGCCGGCAAGGTCGCGGTCTATAACCGCGAGAAGGGCATCATTCCGCGCATGCTCCATGTGCGCTTCGTCCTCTCCTTCGACATGCTGCGCTCGGTCGAATCGGTCTATCGCAACGTCTATTGCTGCCCGGGCGCGCTGACCGCTTTGCGCGCCACGGCGGTCAAGAGCGTGCTCGAGCGCTGGCAGAACCAGCACTTCCTCGGCTCGCGCTGCACCTTCGGCGAGGACCGGGCGATGACCAATTTCCTCTTGGAGAGCGGCTACGACACGGTCTATCAGCGCCTCGCCGTGGTCCACACCGTGGTGCCGACCGCCTATAAGAAGCTGTGCAAGATGCTGTTGCGCTGGGACCGCTCTTACGTACGCGAGGAGATGCGTTTCGCCCGCATCGTGTGGAAGCGGCCGCTCGGCACGCGCGTCATCGCCTTCTTCGACCGCTTCGTCACCAATGCCAGGTTCCCGGTCTTCTATGCGAGCCTCGGCATGGTGCCGTTCCTGGGCGCGCATGACCCGGCGATCTTCCTGCGCATCTTGACCGCGATCGGCTTCGTCTCGCTCTTCAACATGCTCTATTACCTGCGCAGCGAGTGCTCGTTCAACTTCGCCTATGGCGTGCTCTACGCCTATTTCTCGTCCTTCGCCTTGTTCTGGATCTTCCCTTACGCGGTCATGACCGTGCGCGCCCGCGGCTGGCTCACGCGCTGATCGCGCCGCGCCGCGCCGCGCCTGGCGCGTGGCGCGGCCGGTCGGCCGCCGCTAAAGTGTCGCCGATCGGAAGGCGCATAGCGGGAGGCAAGGCCATGGCGGATTTCGTCGCGACGCAAAAGCTGACGCATGAGGCGAGCATGAAGATGCTCGCGGCAGGCATCGCCAAGGCGAACGAGATCGGCGTCAAGATCAGTCTCGCCGTGGTCGATCAGAGCTGCCAGCTCGTCGCCTTTCTCATGATGGACGGCGCGCGGTTCTTCTCCGGCCGCACCACGATCAAGAAGGCGATCACCTCGGCCTCGCAGAAGCTTCCCACCGGCTACGCGCCCGAGGCCAATGTGCTGAGCATGCAGATCCGCATGGATGGCGATTTCACCAACGTGCCGGGCGGCTTTCCGATCAAGATCGGCGGCCAGGTCGTGGGCGGCGTCGCCGCCGGCGGCGCCAAGATCGAGGAGGACGTGATCGTCGCCGAGGCGGCGCTGGCGGCGCTGGGGCTGGCGAAGGGCTAACGCGTCGCATCGGCGCGACACGGTCGGCCCGCGCGTTGCGACGCGCGCGGACGGCGCCGACGGTGTCACGCCGTCATGCGAAGCGAAATCCAAGGCGAGCGCGTAGCATAGGCGCGACACGAATCCGGTGTCACGCCGTCATGCGAAGCGAAATCCAAGGCGAGCGCTTCATTTTTAGGGTTCACTTTTTGTTCTTTTCGGTTTAGGCTCGTTCTCGAGCGCCGCCACAAGAGGCGCGCCTTCGAGGACCGAGCATGAGCGCTTCGCAGACGACCGATCTTCAGGCCAATGCTTTCCAGACCGTCGATTCCTACCTAGCCGCGAGCTACGGGCTGGGGCTCGAGGATGTGCTCTTGGATGGCTGCATGGTCGGGCAGCAGGAGATGCGGCTTGCCGAGGCGGCCAAGGTGCTGCCACGGCTATTGCGCGTCGAGCGCGAGGATGATGGCGGCGAGTATCGCACGTATGAGGGCGTGCTCATTCTCGGCGGCGTCTGGTACCGCTTCGGCTGCCATATCTTCGTCGATGCCGGCGGCGGTTGCTTCGTCGCCGATATCAGCGATTTCGAAGCGGTCGAGTGGAAGGTGCGGCTCGCGGTATGAGTTGCGGCGCGGCG
>JBJKPV010000354.1:0-4108 GCA_046706015.1 Allostellaceae bacterium
GCCCGGCCTGGACGAGCGTCCACGCGATATAGGTCGTGAACATCGCGAGCTCGCCCTGCGCGAAATTCACGTGATGCGTCGCCTGATAGATCATCACCAGCGCCAGCGCGACGCTCGCGTAGAGAGAGCCGGTCGCGAGGCCCGCGAGCACCTGGTGCAAAAGCTCGGTCAATCGTCTCCCCCCAACCAATGCCCATCCGGCTTGATGCCGGCTTCGTTGGGCGATGCATCGCGCGCGTTTGCGCCCGCGCGTCGTTGCCGCGTTCCGATATAAGATCAATCGAACGGCGGCGCAAACTTTCTAATAGCCGAGATATGAACGCCGCACCGATGGATCGCTGCCGATGAGCGCGGCCTCGCCGCCGAGGATGATTCGCCCCGTCTCCAACAGGAAGGCGTGATCCGCCAGATCGAGCGCGATGCTCGCATTCTGCTCGACCAGCAGCATGGCCATCCCGTGCTCGCGATTGATGGCGGCAAGGATGCGGAAAATCTCCTGCACGACGACCGGGGCAAGGCCGAAGGAGGGTTCGTCCAAGAGCAGAAGCTTGGGCCGCATCATCAAGGCGCGCCCGATCGCCAGCATCTGTTGCTCGCCGCCCGAAAGCGTTCCGGCCTGTTGCTGGCGCCGCTCGTAAAGCCGCGGGAAATAGGAATAGACGCGCTCGAAATCGGCGGCCACGCCCTCGCGGTCGCGGCGGGTATAGGCGCCGAGGCGCAGATTCTCCTCGACCGTCAGATGCGTGAATGTGCCTCGCCCGTCCGGCACATGGCCGATGCCGAGCCGCGCGATCTCCTCGGTCGCGCGGCCGTCGATGCGGGCGCCGGCGAAGCGGATCTCGCCCGCGATATCGACGAGCATGTTGCAAACGGCGCGCAGCAGCGTCGTCTTTCCCGCGCCATTCGCGCCGAGAAGCGCGGTAATGCCGCGATCCTCGACCGCGAGGCTCACCTTGTCGAGCACGCGCACAGCGCCATAGGCCGCGTCGAGCGCGCTGATCTCGAGGATCGCGCTCACGCGGCGGTCCCGAGATAGGCGCGCGCAACCTCGGGCGCGTTCCGCACCTCTTCCGGCGTGCCGTCCGCGATCTTGCGCCCGAAATCGAAGGCGACGACCTTATCGGAAACGGTCATGACGAAATTCATGTGGTGCTCGACCAGAAGCACCGTCAATCCGAAGCGTTCGCGCAGCAGAAGAACGAGCGCGCGCAAGCGCTCGACTTCTTCGTCATTGAGGCCGCCGGCGGGCTCGTCGAGCAATAGCAGTTTGGGTTCGCAAGCGAGCGCGCGCGCGAGCTCGACACGCTTTTGAATCCCGAAGGGCAGGCCGGCGACGGACGCGTCCGCCAGCGCGCCGAGTTCGAGCACCTCGATGAGCTCGGCGGCCCGGGCGGCGAGCCGCGCTTCCTCGCGCGCCACCAGCGGCACGCGCAACGCGTTCGCGACGAACCCGCCGCGGATGCGGCTATGGCCGCCGACGAGGATGTTCTCGCGCACCGACATGGTGCGGAAGAGCGCGAGGTTCTGGAAGGTGCGGCCGATGCCGAGCGCCGCCATGCGGTGCCGCGGTTCGCGCAAGAGGTCGCGGCCGTCGAAGACGATCGTCCCGCTATCGGGCTGGTAGAGCCGGCTGAGACAATTGAAGAGTGTGGTCTTGCCGGCTCCGTTCGGGCCGATGAGGCCGCAGATCTGGCCGCGCGGGACCGCGAAGGAGATGCCGTCGAGCGCGACGATCCCGCCGAAACGAACCGACAGCCCGCTGACACCAAGCAGTGGCGCGGCGCGATCGACAGCTTCGCCAGCCACGTCGCTTGCTCCCCGATTGCCAAAGACGCGGCATGATCTTGGTCCACCGTCACCGCGCTCGCAAGAAGGTTCCGCCGCGAGCCGCCAAATCTTTCGGCAACTCGAAGCCACGTGGTTTCACAGCAACATCGAGACAAAGCGGACAAGATGGCGGCCGAAATTACGCCGGCAGCCCGACCATGCGCAGCGCTTCACCCATCGCCGCGGCAAGCGCGGGCGCGCAATCGACGCCGGCGAATTGGCGGCTGTAGCGAAAACCGGGATGCAGCTCCAGGACCTTGGCGGCGGCTGCCTTCGCTTCCTCCATGCGCCCAAGTTTCGCCAGCGCCGCCGCCAGTTGCACGTAAGTGATGCTGTGGGCCGGGTTCGCGTGAACGGATTTGTAGGCGGCACGGGCAGCGTTGTCGTATTGGCCGAGACGGAAATAGCCCATCGCCTGCGCGTCATAGGCGGCGAAGGCCCAAGGATCGAGCGGGCTGAGACGTATGCCGCGTTCGCTCCACTCGATCGCGCGTTCGGCTTCGCCGCCCCAGGCCAGCATGACGCTGCCGAGAATGTAGGTCAGCGCGGATGACGGGCTGATCGCAAGCGCGGCTTCCAGCGCGATGAACGCGGCGGCGCGATCGTGCCCATCCATGCCGATGGAAAACCCGGCAAGGGTCAAAGCGTGCGGATCGTCGCGGCCATGCGCGATCGCCGCCTCGGCGCAACGGACCGAGGCCGAGCGATTCTCTTCGCGCAACCCGCTGCGCAGAAAGAGGCAATGATGGCACATGGCCGCGTTGGCGTGCGCCAGCGCATAGGTCGGGTCGAGCGCGAGCGCGCGCCCGAGAAGCGTCAGTGCCTTGGTCACTCGCGCCGGCATGCCGGAATCGACGTCAGGCTGCGCCTGCAGGACAAGATCATAGGCGTCGAGGCTGTCCGGCCGCTTGCGTTTGACGCGCTCGAGCTCGGCGCGCCGCAGGCTCGGCTCGATGGCGCTGACGACGTTGAGCGCGATCTCGTCCTGCAGCGCGAATACATCATCGAGCGGGCGGTCGAAGCGCTCGCTCCACAATTGATAGCCGCTCTCGGCCTCGACCATTTGAGCGGCGATGCGCACCCGGCTTCCGTCCTTGCGGAGGCTTCCTTGCACCAGATAACGCACGCCGAGCTCGCGCGCGACCTGCTTCACGTCGATGGCCGGTCCCTTATAAGCGAAGCTCGAATGGCGCGCGATGACGAACAGCCATTTGATGCGGGACAAGCCGGCGATGATGTCCTCGACCATGCCGTCGGCAAAATACGCCTGCTCCGGGTCGCCGCTGAGATTGGTGAGCGGAAGCACCGCGACGGAGGGCTTGTCCGGCAAGACCGGCGGAGAGACCGGCGGCGACACGGCCGGTGAGCGTCCCGTTGTCGGCGCCGGCCCGATATAGCGGTAGCCGCGGCGCGGCAAGGTCTCGATCCACTCGGCGCCACCGGCTTCACCGAACGCTCGGCGCAACGCCGCGATCTGCACCGTCAGGTTGCTGTCCTCGACGGCGAGCCCCGGCCAGGCCGCTTCGAACAGAGCATCTTTGGAGACAGGGGCCCCCGCGCGCTCCAGGAGCAGCCGGAGCAGAGCTACGGCGCGCTGTCCCAGGACGATCGGCTGGGCGTCACGGAAGAGAATCTCCGCATCCGCGTCGAGCCGGAACCGGCCGAATTCGTATGCCGTCGCCACGTGCTGTCGCCTTCTTTGCAAACATTTTGCAACTTTTTCGCGGGGATTTCACGACCTAACTCGGTCGTCCGACGATACTGCGCGGGTCTCAACGCGCGACGTGGCGCAAACCCATGGAGGAGAGCATGAGCGCAAAAGCGGTTATTCGCATGCCCGGCGAAGGCAAGCAGGTTTCGTTGGCTGGAAAGCCCCTGGTGTTTCTCGTCACGGGAGAGGACACCAGGCACACATCCATGTTCGACTGGACCTTGCCGGCCGGTTTTTCGACCGGCACCCATGTGCACCGCGTCCAGGAAGAAACCTTCTACGTGCTGGAAGGCGAAGGCGAGTGGCATGTCGGCGGCGACGTGATCGAGGCCAAGCCCGGCGCCTACGTCTTCATCCCGCCGGGCGTACCGCATAACATCGCCAATGCCAGCGATAAGCCGGCGCGGATGATGATGACCGTGTCGCCGCCGGGCCACGAGCACTATTTCGAAGAGCTGGTGAAACTCGTGTCGAAAAGCGGGCCGCCCGACGCCGCCGCCATCGGCGAATTGCGGGCGCGTTTCGACACCGAGCAACTCTCGACGCTGAAGGCCGACTGAGCGTCGCGTC
>JBJKPV010000355.1:0-2430 GCA_046706015.1 Allostellaceae bacterium
ATCCCGAAGCTCGTCTGCATCGGGCTCAACTACACCGATCATGCCAACGAGACCGGCAATCCGATCCCCAAGGAGCCGATCATCTTCTTGAAGGCGACCAGCTCGATCTGCGGCCCCAATGACGACGTGATCCTGCCCAAGGCCTCGACCAAGGGCGATTGGGAGGTCGAGCTCGGCATCGTCATCGGCACCACCGCGCGCTATGTCGCCGAGCGTGATGCGCTCAGCCATGTCGCCGGCTATTGCATCGTCAACGACGTGTCCGAGCGCGCCTTCCAGATGGAGCGCGGCGGGCAGTGGACCAAGGGCAAGAGCTGCGACACCTTCGCGCCGATCGGGCCGTGGCTCGTCACCGCCGACGAGGTGCCCGATCCGCAGGCGCTGGCTCTTTCCTGCGAGGTCAGCGGTCAGATGATGCAGAACGGCACGACGCGCAACATGATCTTCGGCTGCGCTCAGATCGTTAGCTATCTAAGCCATTTCATGACGCTGATGCCCGGCGACGTGATCCCGACGGGCACGCCCGCGGGAGTCGGTCTGGGCAAGAAGCCGCCGCGATTCCTGAAGCCCGGCGACACGATGCGGCTTGCGGTTGCCGGCCTCGGCGAGCAACGCCAGCGCGTCTTGGCTTTCCCCGCCTAAAGCTGTGGCGTGGGCGGCTGATTCGCGCTATTCTAAATTCGTAATAGTCTGTTCTGCGCGCAGAGGCACCATGTACGATAATCGGCGTCCGGGGTATTTCCGGAATGATGAACCTCAGACGGGTCGCCGCGTCGAGGCAAAAGTAAAATGGTTCAACGCGGCGAAGGGGTTTGGATTCGTCACCTTGTCGGACGGCAGTCCGGACGCGTTTCTGCCTATGGCGATCTTGCGTCGGGCCGGTTACGAAGACGTGCGCGAAGGGGCATCCATCACCTGTGAAGTTGGCGCCGGAGCGAAGGGTCCGCTCGTCGTCAGCGTCTTGAACGTCGACAACAGCACGGCGACGCAAATGAGCGGGCCGGGCGGAGGCGGTGGCGGTGGCGGACGACCAGGTCCCGCGCGCGCTGCGCAATCGCTCGAAGGCTCGGTCAAATGGTTCGAGCCCGAAAAGGGCTACGGCTTCATTTCGCCGGACGGAGGAGGAAAAGACATCTTCGTGCATGTCACGGCGCTTCGGCGTAGCGGCGTTCAGACGCTCGGCCCGGGCCAGCGGGTGCGCGTCGATGTCGTCGACGGCCGTAAGGGCCTCGAGGCCGATCGCGTCACCCTGATTTGAGCACGGCCTAGTCGCCGGCCGCTCGGCGTGCCGCAAGGGCCGCCGGGCGAATGCGCATGCGTCAATTGCGTCAATGCTGTGACCGGACGGGCGCGGTCTCAAGCCGCGCGGGCGGTAAAAGCGTTAGAGAAGATAAGGGTAGGCCGCAAGAATATCGATCTGGAGGGCAGGCAGCGCCATGGATCTGCAGGATACGATCAGGACCTATCGGTTTTTCTCCGGTTCCTACGATTACGTCTTCGGACCTGTCTTTCATCTCGGCCGCAAGGACGCGGTGCGGATCGCCAACGCGCAGGCGGGCCAGCGCATCCTGGAAGTCGGCGTCGGCACCGGGCTTTCGCTTCCTTATTTCCGTCGCGACGCCGAGGTCACCGGCATCGACGTCTCGGCCGAGATGCTGGCGAAGGCGCGCCGCCGCGTCGCGCGCAAGAATCTCACCCAGGTCAAGGCGCTCATCGAGATGGACGCCGAGAAGATGAGCTTTCCCGACAACAGCTTCGATGCCGTCATGGCGCTCTACGTCGCCTCGGTCGTGCCTGATCCGGCGCGCTTCGCCGCGGAGATGCGCCGCGTCTGCCGGCCGGGCGGCACCATCGTCATCGTCAATCATTTCGCCAGCGAGGAAGGCTTGATGCGCCTCGTTGAAAAGCTGCTCGCACCCTTGGCCGGCGTGATCGGATTCCACGCCGATTTCCCGCTCGATCGCTTCCTCGAAGTGAGCAAGCTCACGGTGCGCGAGATCAAGCCGAGCAATCTCTTCGGCTATTGGCGGCTTTTGCGCTGTGCCAACGAGAAGCCTGCCGCGGCTTGAAGGTGTTGGTCTAAAATCGATCCGGGTCGAACCCTATCACCGTCGCGCCGCCTTCGATCGCTGACAGCAGCGCGGGCGCGAGCGCGAGGCGCTGCTCGGCGAAGAACCGCGCGACCCCGGTCCGCGCGCGATAGAACCCTTCATCGCCGCTCTTGTCGTCGAGCCTACGCGAAGCGGCGAGCGCGCCTTTTCCCATCAGCCAGCCGCCAGTGACGAGGCCCGCCGCTTCGAGATAGGGCACGGAAGCGGCCAGCGCCGCCGCGCGATCCGTCCGATAGCGCGCGAGCAACCCATCGCTCGCGCTCTCCAGCGCGGCGATACCGGCGCTAAGATGGTTGGCGATCGCGGCCAAATCCTCGTC
>JBJKPV010000356.1:0-6712 GCA_046706015.1 Allostellaceae bacterium
CGGGGGATAGAGCGTTCCCACCAGCGGTTCGATCTTTGCCGCATCGATGCGCTTTTGCGTCATCGCCGCCTCTTCCTTTCCTCGAGCGATCCCAAAGCCGAACGAAACCCCAACCGCTTCGCACGCGCAATAGTCGCGAAAGCGCTTCCCCAAATCTCGCCCTTGGCGGCATAATCGCGGCCAACTAACAAACGCGTCACGGGAGGAAAATATGGCGCAGGGTACAACCGTCAACGTCACGCAGGTTATCGACGAAGGCCGGTTCGGCCGCTTCCAATGGATGGTGGCGAGCTGGTGCTTCGTGCTCGTCACCCTGGACGGGTTCGACAATGGCGCGATCGGCTTCGTTGCGCCGGTGATCGTGAAGCAATGGGGCAGCTCCATGCCCGCCTTTGCCTCGATCTTCGCCTCGGGGCTGTTCGGGCTGATGCTCGGTGCGCTCGCCTCCGGACCGCTCGCCGATCGCTTCGGCCGCAAGATCGTCGTGCTGCTCTCGACCCTGATCTTCTCCGTCTTCGCGCTCGCGACGACGCAGGCGCATACGGCGGACCAGCTTTGGGTCCTACGCTTCTTCACCGGCCTCGGCGTCGGCGGCCTGATGCCGAATTCGATCGCGCTGACGGCGGAATACGCGCCCAAGCGCATCCGCGCGACGGTGGTGGCGATCATGTTCTTGGGCTTTCCCTTGGGCGCGGGCGCGCCCGGCTGGATCGGCGCGGCACTGATCCCCACCCATGGCTGGCAATCGCTTTTCCTGCTCGGCGGGCTGATACCGCTGATTCTCCTGCCTTTCGCGATTTTCATGCTCCCGGAATCGATCCGTTTCCTGGTCCATCGCGGCGACCGGCCGAACGCTGTCGCGGTACTGCTGAACCGGCTTTCCGCCTCGCATGACTTCAACGGCGGCGAGAGTTTCGCCATGACGGAGGAGAAGAAGCTGTCCGGCTTCTCCGTGAAGCATCTCCTGACCGAAGGCCGAGCACTTAATACGGTGCTGCTCTGGATCGTGTTCTTCTGCAATCTTCTCATCATCTACTACTTCGCCAGCTGGCTGCCGCTGGTGCTGCGCTCTTCGGGCTTGCCGCTGGGCGATGCACTGCGTCTCGGCAGCCTCGTCAGCTGGAGCGGCATTGTCAGTACGCTGGTGCTCGGCCCGGTCGTCGACCGCGTCGGCGCGCCCGGCGTTGTCACCACGCTTTACGTTCTCGCAGCCGTCTTCATTGTCGCGATCGGCCTATCGGGCGCGAGCGTCCCGCTACTGGCGATCACCATCACCGGCGCCGGCATGTGCGTGATCGGGGGTCAGAGCTTCATCAACGTGCTCTCGGCGATTATTTACCCGACTTCCATCCGCTCCACCGGCGTGGGCTGGGCGCTGGGGGTTGGCCGCATCGGTGCGATTGTCGGACCGGTGGTCGGCGGCTATCTCCTGGCCGCGCATTTCAGCCCGCGCAATCTCTTTTTCACCATCGCCGTGCCGGCGCTGATCGCGGCGGCGTGCATGTTCGTGCTGAAGCTGCGGCTGCGCGGGATCGAGGGAGCGCGGCCGACCGAGCCCGTCATCGCGCACTGAATATTTCTTGGCCCGCTGCTGCTCGTGAGCTCTTGTCGAAGGGACCGGCGCAGCGGGCCTGTTATTTCGTCTGCCCGCTGCTGCTCCACCGGCGCAGCGGGCATTGGCGTTAGCGAAAGCGGGGCAGCAAGGGCGCCGCGTTGGTGTCGACGCGGCGCAGTTCCTCGGCGCTGAAAATTTCGGCAGCACCAAGCCCGCGCAGGCATTCCTCGGAGCCGCGCCACGGATAGTCCGTGCCATAGACGATTTGCGGCAGCGGAATCAGGTGTTTGAGCGCGGCCAAGGGTGCGCCGTGCAGGATCTGCGCCGTGTCGTAATAGAATTGGCGCGCCTGGGCGACGAAGCCTTGCGGCAGCAAAGCCGCGTAACGCGGCTGCTTTTCCATGCGGACGAAGCGCTCGACCAGGAACGGCATGGTGCCGCCGCCATGCGAGAAGATGAGGCGGATATCGGGACAGCGGTGGACCGTGCCGCTGAAGACGAGATTGGCGATGGCGCGCGTGGTGTCGGTGCCGTATTCGATGCTCGAATCGCGGATCGTGATCTCTTTCAAGAGGCCCTGGCAGCACAGCGGTCCGTGCGGATGGGTATAGATCACCGCCTTGCGGCGATTGAGCTCGTCGAAGACCGGGGCGAAGATCTTGTCGCCGAGCCAATGACCGTCGTAGCTCGTGATCATGTGCGCACCATCGGCCTTCAGCACGTCGAAGGCGTATTCGATCTCCTTGAGCGTGGCGTCGACATCGGGCAGCGGCAGGCAGGCGAAGATGCCGAAGCGGCCCGGGTAATCGGCGACGAGCCGCGCGAAATACTCGTTGTTGGCACGGGCATAGGCGCGCCGCGCCGCGCCGGTCAATTCGCCGGGCACGGTGGCGGAATTGACCGCGAGCGTGACCCCGGCGCGATCCATGTCCTCGAGCGCCGATTTCTCGTTCATCAGCGCGGCGAGCTGCGGCGTCAGCACCTCCATCTCGCGCAGCTGCGGCACGTAGTCGGGGGCGACGAGGTGATGGTGAACGTCGATCCGGGCCATGGGCGTCACCCGCGCCGGCCGCAAGGGAACGAGAACGGCCCGGTGGCGGGCGCGCGATCATGGTTCATGGCGTTCTCCCGGTTGCGCCGCCGTCGGCCGCAGGCGGCTGTCGCGCGAATTCATCCTCGGACAGGACGGTGAAACGGCAATAGGTGTCGTCGATCGTGGCCCAGGCCCGCTCGCGCCATTTGTCGAGCGCGGCCGCATAATCGTCGAAAGGACCGTACTGCTCGCGCGTGCCCGGCTTGAGGCGCCGGTGCTCCGCATCGAGATACTCGCCGCCGACCACGTAGTACTTCATTCCGTCTGACTTTCGCTTTGCCCTGCGCGACGCGCCGTTCCGACAAAGCTTGCGGCTCGGCGCCGTCTTGTCAACGACGCCGTGCTGCACAAAACCTGTTCAGGCAGCCGCAGAAAAGCCAGCCTGAACCTCCTTCTCGTAAGCCAGCAGCTTCTGGACGCTCGGCCGCTGCTTCATGCGCTCGAAATGAGCCTGGCAGTTGCGGAAGGCGGCGAGATCGAGATTGAACTGCGTGGCGCGGCGGAAGCACCAGAAGAAATGCGCATCCGGCGCGGTGAAATGATCGAAGAAATAGTCACGCCCGGCGAGCAATTCCTCGGCGATCTGGAAGTTCTCGAAGAGCTGCGTTTGGGCGAGGCGGCGCACCGATTCGTCTGCCCCCGGCACGTCGCAAACCCGCGCGGTGTGGTTGATCCGGGAAAGCATCGGGTGGATGGCCGAGGCGCACCAGGAATGCAGCGCGATCGCCTTGAGCTCGGCCATGGGATCGGCGGGAAGAAGCTTCGCCGCCGGGAAATTGCGCGCGATCCAGATCTGGATGGCGACATTCTCGGTCAAAGGCTCGCCGTCGATGACCAGGACCGGCACCTTGTGCTTGGGGTTGAGCTTCAGATAGTCGGGCGTCATCTGCTGCGATTTGCGGAAATTGAGCGGCCGCACCTCGAAGCTGGCGCCGGCCTCGGTCAAGGTCACATAAGGAACGAGCGAGCACGCGACGGGCGCGTAATAAAGGATCAGCTTCATGCGAATCTCCCGATGGATCTGGCCCCGCCCGGTTCAAGCGCCGTGCCGAGGCACAGACGCCGCGGAGCATTGCCGCCATCCTGCCCGATCGTGCCGGCGGATCAAAGCGCCATCGGGACGTCGATGGGTGTATATTTTTGCGAAGATCTTCACGCCTTCGTGGCATGACATCGAGAAGGATTGGCGGCATCGTTGGCTCATCATGACGACACGCGCCGCGCTTTTTCTTGTGGGTGCCAGCCTGATGCTCTCCGCCTGCGCGGATTGGGGGCAATGCCGAGGCTACGGTCCTTGCACCGGCAAGGTACTCACCGGACCCTATGACCAGGCGGATCTCTACGAGGATGCCCAGGGCTATCCGCTCCCGGGGTGGGCGCAGATGAAATACGGGCCCGAAAGCGGCGACGCCCGCTAAGCGCCGGGAGCTGGCGTCCCCGGGGTGACTCGAACACCCGACCCACAGTTTAGGAAACTGTTGCTCTATCCGGCTGAGCTACGGGGACGTGGCACGGTTATAGCAAACTTGCCACGCGGCGCGGAAATGCGATCGATCCTGTTTCGTTCGCCGAGCGACGCATGCACGCCGATTGCGGGAATCTCGGCTTCAAGCTAAAATATTTTTAATAAACCGCCCAAAAAAGCGGCGGCGTGTCAGCTCGCTGAACCACTCCTGGGGAGAAACGTCCATGTCGGTCTCTGCGCCTGCAATGGGCCGTGTGAGCCCACAACAATCAAAGCAAAGCCTGAGCTTCATCATCGCCGCGTCCTCGGTCGGCACGCTGATCGAGTGGTACGATTTCTATCTCTATGGCGTGCTCGCCGGATTCTTCGGCGCGCATTTCTTCTCGCCGAGCCTCAGCCCGACCATCTCGCTCATCTTGAGCCTGGCCGTGTTCTGGACCGGGTTTTTGGTGCGCCCGTTCGGCGCGCTCCTCTTCGGCCATCTCGGGGATCTCATCGGCCGGAAATTCACCTTCATGCTGACCTTGGGCCTGATGGGTCTCGCCACCTTCCTGGTCGGCTGCTTGCCCACCTACGACACCATCGGCACGCTGGCGCCGATCCTGCTGGTCACCTGCCGCGTCGTGCAGGGCCTGGCGCTCGGCGGCGAATACGGCGGCGCCGCGACCTATGTCGCCGAACATGCGCCCGACGGCAAGCGCGGCTTCTATACGAGCTGGATCCAAACCACGGCGACCATGGGCATCGTCATCGCCCTCGTCGTCATCCTCGCCTTCCGCTTGGGCCTCGGCGATCAGGCCTTCACCGCTTATGGCTGGCGCTGGCCGTTCCTGCTCTCGGCCGTGCTGGTTCTCCTGTCGGGCTATATCCGGCTGAAGCTCGAAGAATCGCCGCTCTATGCCCGGCTCAAGATGCAGGGCAAGGTCTCCGAAAATCCGGCGCTCGAGACCTATTCGAGCGGGCGCAATTGGGGCTTGATGGCGCTGGCGCTCTTCGGCGCGACCGCGCCCGAAGGCGTCATCTGGTATACGGGTCAGTTCTACGCGCTCACCTATATGATCGCGGTGCTGAAGCTGCACTATGTCGAGGTCTATCTGATCCTGATGATCGCGCTGCTCTTCGGCGCGCCGTTCTTCGTCTTCTTCGGTTGGCTCAGCGACAGGATCGGACGGCGGCCGATCATGCTGAGCGGCTTCCTGCTCGCCGTGCTGACCTACATCCCCGTCTTCAACGCCATCACGGCCTATAAGGACAATCCGACCATCCTGGCGTTGCTGGTTTTCTACATGGTGATCCTCGTCACCATGGTCTACGGCCCGATCGCCGCTTTCCTGGTCGAGATCTTCCCGGCGCGTATCCGCTACAGCTCGATGTCGATGCCCTATCACATCGGCAATGGCGTCTTCGGCGGCGTGGTGCCGCTGATGGGTGCATCGCTGGCAGCCGCGTTTCCGGCGGTCAATCTCGTCGGCCTCTATTACCCGATCGGCATCGCGGCGATCGGGGCAGTGGTGGGATTCTTCGGCTTCCGGCAGACCCATCAGGTGAAGATCTGGGAGGAGGTCGGCGGTCCGCCGCCGCTCGTTCCCGATCAGCCCTGACCGCGCATCGCGCGCTGATCGCTCACCGCGGCTCCGGCGTTAACGCCGGAGCCGTTTTTTCGGTCTCCAGGATCTCGATCTGCTCGGGATGGGTTATGGCCATCTTCGGCGGAAACCGTCCGTCGATGAAGCCGCGCAGACGCACCATCTTGCCGGCGAGCGCCATCGGATCGAGCTTCGCCTTGCGGAAGAGCGTCAGCGCCGCGACGTCGATGATGCCGACAAGCGCGTGCGAGCGCGGCGGACCGAAATCGAGAAAGATCGCGTCGGTGCTGCGCCCGACATGGGTCAGCGTGCCGGAAACGAGCTGGAACGAGCCCGCGAATCGGCCGGCCGCATCCGCGCTCACCACCCGATAAGCGCGGTCGGCCCAGAGGCCCAGATGTCGTCGGCGCGCCGCGTCCTCGATCGCCAGCATCTCCGTCACGCCGATGCGCTCGTCGGCGACGCTGTGAACGCGAGCGAGCCCGCGACGAAGGAGCTCGGCTTCGATCCAGACCGAGCCGACATAGAGCTGAGCGAGCACGCGGCCCCGACGGTCGATGGGATTGCCGGCAAAACGCAGCTCGGCGGCGCCGCCCGACAAGAGCGTGCGTAGCGCCTCGATCGCCGCGCTTGCGACCGCGCCATCACGGGGAAGATCGACATCGACGAGGCGCAGCTTGCGCCCATCGCCGAGCGTGAGCGTGGCATCGTCGCCGATGCTGCGGATCGTGACGGTGCCGCCGGGTGTGAAGGCGGGGTCGGCCGCTGCCGTAGCGGCGAGCGCGATAACAAGAAATAGCGCGAGAAACGCGCCCCGCATGGGGCTTAGGCTTCGATCGCTTCGACGACCGCGCCGTCTTGGCCGAGGCAGGCAGCCATCAGCGGCCCGCCATAGCCGCATCCGCCATCGATCGAGAGCGCGTGGGCGCCCGCGACGATGCCGCGATGATCACGGTCGATGCCGCGCACGACGCGCAGATAGCCGGCGAAGGGTGCATCGAGCTGGAGAATGT
>JBJKPV010000357.1:0-4397 GCA_046706015.1 Allostellaceae bacterium
TGGATCGCCATCATCGGCGGTGCGGGCGTGCCTTGCGGCCCGATCAACAACATCGCGCAGGCGCTGCAGCATCCGCAGGTGGCGGCGCGCAACATGCTGATCTCGGTTCCCGATCCGAGCGGCACGACCTTGACGCTTGCCGGCAATCCGCTGAAGCTGTCGGCGTTCGACGATCCGCCGACACGCGATCCCGCGCCTGATCTCGATGGCGATCGCGACGCGATTCTCAAGGAGCTCGGGCTCTAGATTGAGGCTCGTGCGGTGATGCGGGCGCTCCTTTGCGGTCTTCTCATCCTGCTTGCCGTGGCGGATCGCGCCGAAGCGCAGGTGCTGCTCTCGCCCGACGAGCGCGCTGCGCGGCTGGTGCGCCAGATGACCCTCGACGAGAAGATCCAGTTCGTTCACACAAGGGTCGGCGCGCGCGATCCGCGTGACCCGCCGCCGCGCGGGCCCAATGACGATGTCGGCTATGCACCGCCGATCGAGCGCCTCGGCATTCCGGCGCTGCACATCGACGATGGCAGCCTCGGCGTCGCCAATGCCTGGGATTTGCGCGGCGGCGACGAGGCGACTGCGTTGCCATCGGGCCTGGCGCTCGCCGCGAGTTGGGATCCGGCGCTTGCCTATGAAGCCGGGGTCGTGGCGGGCGATGAGGCGCGGCGCAAGGGCTTCAACGTTCTGCTCGCGGGTGGCGTCAATCTGGTGCGCGATCCTCATGATGGTCGGGCCTTCGAATATGCCGGAGAGGATCCGCTGCTCGCGGGCACCATGATCGGCGCCGAGGTGCGCGGCATCCAGGCGCAACACGTTGTCTCGACGGTCAAGCATTTCGCGGTCAACGACCGCGAGACCGGGCGCTGGCATCTGAGCGCCGATATGAGCGAGCGCGCTTTACGCGAATCCGACCTCCTCGCCTTCCAGATCGCGATCGAGCGCGGCGATCCCGGCGCGGTGATGTGCGCCTACAACAAGGTCAACGGCGTCCATGCCTGTGAGAGCCGGTTTCTGCTGAAGCGCGTTCTGCGCCAGGATTGGGGCTATCGCGGCTGGGTGATGTCGGATTGGGGCGCGGTGCATGGCACGTTGCAAAGCGTGGCCGCCGGGCTGGATCAAGAGTCGGGCGACGGCTACGACGAGCAGGTCTTCTACGGCGCGCCGCTGAAGCGCGCGGTCGAAAGCGGCGAGCTGCCGGTGGCGCGTCTCGACGCGATGGTGCGCGCCATTCTGCGCAGCCTGATCAAGGTCGGGGCGCTCGATGCCAAGCCCCTACACGGGCCGATCGACTACGCCGCGCATGCGCGCACCGCCGAGCGCATCGCCGAGCGCGGTATGGTCTTGCTCAAGAACGCCGGCGACCTACTGCCGCTCTCGGTCAAGACGGCGAGCATCGCCGTGATCGGCGCGCATGCCGATATCGGCGTGCTGTCGGGCGGCGGCTCGTCGCAAGTACGCCCGCTCGGCGGCCCGGCGTTGACCGTGCCCGCGCCGCCGGCCTCGCCCCCGGGAGCGCCGAAGATGATCTGGGTTCGCTCGGCGCCGCTTGCCGCGATCAAGGCGGCGGCGCCCGAGGCGCGCGTCGCTTACGCCGACGGCGCGGACATCACCCAAGCCGCTTCCCTGGCGGCGCATGCCAAGGTCGCGGTCGTCTTTGCCTATCAGTGGGAGAGCGAGGGCTGGGACGTGTCGAATTTGGCGCTGCCCGCCGATCAGGATCGGCTGATCGAGGCCGTGGCTGCGGCGAACAAGCACACCATCGTCGTGCTCGAGACCGGGGGGCCGGTCTTGATGCCTTGGCTAGATCGTGTCGACGCGGTCCTCGAGGCGTGGTATCCCGGCCAGCGCGGCGGCCCGGCGATGGCGCAGGTTCTCTTCGGCACGGCTTCGCCCTCGGGACATCTGCCGGTCACCTTTCCGCGCAACGAGGCGCAGCTTCCGCCCAGCGCCGCGGGCTATGAGCGTGCGGGGACCGCCGCCAAGATCGCCTATACCGAAGGCGCCGATGCCGGCTATCGCTGGTACGCGCTGACCAAGGCGCAGCCGCTCTTTCCCTTCGGCTACGGACTCAGCTACACGCACGTGGCTTATTCGGATTTGCGCTTGCCCGCGCGCGCGGCGCCGGGCGCGCCGCTCGCGGCGACGGTGAAGGTGCGCAACACGGGGCCGCGTGCGGGCGCGACCGTGCTGCAGGTATATGTCAGTCTACCCGGAGCGTCGGGCCCTGAGCCGTCGCGTCTTGCCGGCTGGCGCCGCGTCGCGTTGGCGCCAGGCGCGGCCGAGACCGTGAGTTTGACGCTCGATCCGCATGTGCTGAAGCGCTGGGACGCGCAGCGCCATCGCTGGGAGACGCCGCGCGGCATCTATCGCGTCACGGTCGGCGCCTTCGCCGGCAATGAGAAGCTGAGCGGGCGTATCGCACTACGCTGAGGGGCAACTCCACGCGTGACGCCGCGACCGCCATGTGCTCGCGGCGGGCGGCGCATGTCTGTCTTCTTTCGTCTTAGCCAAGAATGGCGCGCCGCGGGGGTAAGCGTATAGACTGGCGCGCGATGCGATTCGTGTTTGGCTGGGTCGTTCGAGTTGGTGCGCTTGTTGCGGTGATGGTGGCCGCCGGCGTCTATCTCTGGCTGCGCTCTTCTCTGCCGGAAACCGATGGGAGACTCGTGTTGGCGGGTCCTTCCGCCGAAATCCGCATCACGCGCGACGCTCACGGCATCCCGACGATCAAGGCGCAGAACGATCGTGACGCCGCCTTTGCGCTCGGCTTCGTCCACGCCCAGGATCGACTCTTCCAGATGGATTTGATGCGCCACTACGGTGCCGGCCGGCTTGCTGAATGGTTCGGTGCGCGTACCCTGCCGGTCGATCGTTCGATGCGCACCCTCGGCCTCTATCGCGCGGCCGAAGCGCAATACGCGCTGCTCTCGCCGCCCTTGCGTGCCGTGTTCAATGCCTATGCCGCGGGCGTCAATGCGTTTCTCGCGACGCGGCGTGGCGCCTTGCCGCCCGAATACGCGGTGCTGGGCGTGCGGCCCGCGCCGTGGAAGCCGGCCGACTCGCTGGTCTGGGGCAAGCTCATGGATTTGCAGCTCACCGGCAATTACCGGTGGGAGCTGTTGCGCGCGCGGCTGGCGCAGCAGTTGAAGCCCGACCAGCTCGCGGTGCTCTTTCCGTCTTATCGCAGCGACGCGCCCGTGGTGCTCGGCGCCCTTCGCTCCGAGCTTCAGGGCCTGCCGCCGCACCAGGTCGAATCCAACGAATGGGTTGTCGACGGCAAGCATTCGTCCTCGGGCAAGCCGCTTCTCGCCAACGACACGCATCTCGATTTTTCGGCGCCGGGCGTATGGTATCTGGCGCGGATCGAGACGCCGCAAGACACGCTTGCCGGCGTCACCGCGGCCGGCGAGCCGATGATCGTGCTCGGTCACAACAGCCACATCGCCTGGGGCTTCACGACGACCGGCGGCGATGTCGAGGACGTCTATGTCGAAAAGACCGATCCGAAGGATCCGCGCCGCTATTTGGCGCCTGGCGGCTCGCAGCCTTTCGTCACGCGCCAGGAAGTGATCCGGGTGAGGGGCGCGCGGCCGGTGACGATCACGGTGCGCGCGACCCGACACGGACCGGTGATCTCCGACACCGCAGCGGGCGGGGCGGCGGGCGAGGATGAGGTGCTGGCGCTCGCGGCGACCTGGCTTCAGGGCGCGGATCGCACGCCGCAAGCGCTTTGGGATGCGACCCACGCGCATGACTGGAAGGCGTTCCACGATGCGTTGCGCAACATGGTGGCGCCGGAGCAGAACATCGTCTACGCCGATGTCGAGGGGCATATCGGCTTTTTCGCGCCGGCGAAGATTCCGATCCGCGCCAAGGGCGACGGCACGATGCCGGTGCCGGGCGACAGCGCTGCCTATGACTGGACCGGCTACGTGCCGTTCGACGCGTTGCCGCAAGGCTTCGATCCGCCGAGCGGGCGGTTCGTTGCCGCCAACAACAAGATCGTGCCCGACACCTATCCTTATCTGATCACGCATGATTGGGAGCTGCCCTATCGCGCCGAGCGCATCACCGAGCTGCTCGACAAGACGCCGGTGCAAACGCCCGATACGGCCGCGGCGATCCAGGCCGATACGGTCTCGCTGATGGCACGCCGCCTCCTGCCCATGATGCTGAAGGCGAAGCCCGCCTCGGCGCTCGGGAAAGCGGCGATCCAGCGCCTGTCGCGCTGGGACGACCGCATGGCACGAGACGAAGTGGCCCCGCTTCTCTTCGGCGCTTGGCTGCGCGAGTTCAATCGCCAGATTCTCGCTGACAAGCTGGGACGCTTGTTCAACGACTATTGGGCGCTTCATCCCGACGTCATCGAGAACATCCTGACGAAATACCCGACGTGGTGCGAC
>JBJKPV010000358.1:0-4778 GCA_046706015.1 Allostellaceae bacterium
CGACGAACTCGCGGCCTATAACCCGCTCATTCCGCAAGGCGATGAGCTCATCGCCACCGTGATGTTCGAGATCGAAAACGCCGAGCGTCGCGAGGCGGTGCTCGCAAAACTGGGCGGCGTCGAGAACGACATTTTCCTCTCGGTCGATGGCGAGCGCATCGCCGGCATCCCCGATCCGACGCGCGAGAACACCTCGCCCGAAGGCAAGGCATCGGCGGTCCAATTCTTGCGCTTTCCCTTCACCACGGCGCAGAAGGCGAAATTCCGTCAGCCGGGCGCCAAGGTGCAGTGCGGCATCGACCATCCGGGCTACGGTCATATCGCGGCGATGCCGGAGGCGGTTCGCGCCGCGCTGGCCGAGGATTTGGCCTGAGCCTGTCGTTGCGCGTAGGACGGCTTAAGGTCGTTCAGCGGACGACCTCGTCGGCGGTCACGCCCCAGATCTCGCCGCGGGTGAGCCAGCCCTTGATCTTGTCGGCTTCGACGCGGCACCACGCCGCGCGACATTCGAGCAGATGGGCGATCACCCCGACATCGAGCTTTGCAACCGGCGGTGAACCGGCATCGGGCTCGGCGCGGAGGACGCGCTGATGGCCCTTGATAATCACGTTGCGTGCGGTCGTGATCAGTCGCTGATGGACCCAGCCGGTGGTGCCTTGCCAATCGCGCACCTCGCGCCATTGCTCGTGCTGGGCGACGATTTCGACCGGCAGGCCTTTGCGGCGATAGACCCATTCGACCGGATAGCGGTCGCCCGGCCCGGTACGCAGATTGACCGCGTCGGCGCGCAGGCTGACGAAACGCGGCAGCGCATCGGCCTTTTCCGCCGCGCGCGCGGCCCCCACCGAGAGCACCGCCGCCAAGCCGAGCGCGACCAGGATTCTCAGGGCTTTGTTCCGCATGTCGGGCAATCGGGGTCGCGCGGCAGGGCGATCTTGTGAAACCCGGCGCGCAACGCATCGTACATCAGCAAGCTGCCCGAGAGGCTCTCGCCGATGCCGAGGATTTCCTTCAACACCTCGGTCGCCTGCAGCGTTCCCATCACGCCGGCGATCGCGCCAAGGATGCCGGCGGTCTCGCAGCGCGGCACGGAATCGGGCGGCGGCGGCTCGCGAAAGAGACAGCGATAACAAGGATGGGGCGGTCCGAGATAGGCCTTGAAGGTCGAGAGCTGACCGTCGAAAGGCGACAAGGCGGCTGCGACCAGCGGCTTCTTCAGCCGATAGCAGGCGTCGTTCAGGACATAGCGTGTCGCGAAATTGTCGCTGCCATCGGCGACAAGATCGTAATCGCCGATGATGGCGGCGACATTGGCCTCGGTCAGGCGCTCGGCATGGAGGCGCACCGCGACCTCGGGATTGACGTGATGTAAAGTGCGGCGCGCGCTTTCGACCTTGGCCAAGCCGACGCTTTCGGTCGGGTGGACGATCTGGCGCTGAAGGTTGGAGAGATCGACCGTATCATCGTCGACGATGCCGAGCGTGCCGACGCCGGCGGCTGCGAGATAGAGCAGCAGCGGCGAGCCCAGCCCGCCGGCGCCGATGACCAACACCTTGGCGCGTAGAAGCTTTTCCTGGCCCTCCTCGCCTATCTCCTCGAGCACGAGATGGCGGGCATAGCGCTCGAACTGCGCCTCGCTCAATTCCATCGGCGCGTCACAGCCCGTCGAACAACGCCGTCGAGAGATAGCGTTCGCCCGTATCGGGGAGGATGACCGCGATGGTCTTGCCGGCCATCTCGGCCCGCTGACCGAGCTCGACCGCGGCGGCGAGCGCCGCGCCCGAGGAGATGCCGACGGCCACGCCTTCGAGGCGTGCGGCTTCGCGCGCCATGCGGATCGCGTTGTCGTTGGAGATGCGCAGGATCTCGTCGATCAGCTTGACGTCGAGAATCTGGGGGACGAAGCCCGCGCCGATACCCTGGATCTTGTGCGGTCCGGGCGGGCCGCCCGAGAGCACCGCGCTATCCTCGGGCTCGACTGCGATCATCTTGAGCCCGGGCTTGCGCGCTTTCAGCACCGAGCCGACGCCGGTCAGGGTTCCGCCGGTGCCGACGCCGCTCACCACCGCGTCGATCTTGCCGCCGCTGTCACGCCACAGCTCCTCGGCCGTGGTTAGGCGGTGAATTTCGGGATTGGCCGGATTCTGGAATTGCTGCGGCATGAAAGCGTCGGGCAGGCTGCCCGCCAACTCCTCGGCGCGCTGGATCGCGAGGCGCATGCCCTGCGCCGCGGGCGTCAGCTCCAGCTCCGCGCCCAAGAGCTTCAGCATCCGCCGCCGCTCGATCGACATGCTGTCGGGCATGACGAGCACGCAGCGATAGCCCTTGGCGGCCGCGACGAAGGCCAGCGCGATCCCGGTATTGCCCGAGGTCGGCTCGACGATGACAGTCTTGCCCGGCGTCAGACGCCCCGCCTTTTCCGCCGCCTCGATCATGGCGACGCCGATGCGGTCCTTGACCGAGCTCAACGGGTTGAAGAACTCGCATTTGCCGAGAAGCTCGGCCTTGACGTTGTGCGTTGCGGCAAGCCGCTTCAGGCGCACCAGCGGCGTCGCGCCGATCGTGTCGGCGATGCTGTCATAGACATGGCCGCGGAAATCGGCATGCGGCTTGACCGTGCTCTTGCCCTCATCCATTGGCGACTCCTCCGCAGATCAAATCGAGAAATCCAGCTTGGCGGCATAGTGGCCGGGCACGCCGGCCTTGTGTGCGCGCGCACAGAGGTCCTCAATCGTAACCGTTTCGAGCCGTTTCATCAGCTCTTCTTGCAAATCGGCCCAGAGCGGCCGAACCACCTGTCGGCCCAGCTCCGCACCGCCGTCATCATCGAGCGGATCCTCGACGCCGTCCAGCGCCCGCACCACGCGGACGATTTCGGCGACGGTGATACGCCGTCTTTCGCGCGCCAGGCGATAGCCGCCTTTCGGCCCGCGCACGCCTTCGAGGATACCCGCGCGCACGAGCTGTTGAAGCACTTGCTCGAGATAGCGCCGCGGAATGCCTTGACGCCCGGTGATCTCGCCCGACTGCACCGGCTGCGTACCGCCGTTATAGGCGATGTCGAGCACCGCTTCGATCGCAAAGAGCAGCTTCTTCGTCAACCGCAGCACGGCGGTCAGGTCCCTGTCGAGCCGAACCCGCCGGCGCCGCGCTGCGTCGGCGGCAGCGCGGCCGCGACTTGCCACGCGGCGCGACTGACCGGCGCGATCACCAGCTGTGCGATGCGTTCGCCGCGCGCGATCGTGAAGGGCGCATCGCCGAGATTGGCGAGAATGACGCGAATTTCGCCGCGATAGTCGGCATCGACCGTGCCCGGACTGTTGAGAACCGTCACGCCGTGCTTCAGCGCCAACCCCGAGCGCGGCCTGACCTGACCCTCCCAGCCCTCCGGCAGCGCGATCGCGATTCCGGTCGGCACGTCGATCCGCGCGCCCGGCCGCAGCACGAGCGGCACCTCGACCGCGGCGTGGAGATCGACACCGGCGCTGTTCTCCGTGGCGTAGCGCGGCAAAGACAGCCCTTCGCCATGCGGCAGAATCTGCACCGGCACCGCGATCACGCTCATTCGGCCGCTTTGGGCGCGAGAAAGGTGGCGATGCGCGACGCAAGGCGTACGCCGACCTCGCGCTTCGACAGCGGCGGCCAATGCTCGATCCCCGATGCGTCGACGAGATGAATGGTATTGCTGTCGCCGCCGAAAACGCCGCTCGCTGGCGAGACATCATTGGCGAGAATCCAGTCGCAGCCCTTCTTGAGGCGCTTGGCTTGCGCATTCTCGACCACTTTCTCGGTCTCGGCGGCGAAGCCGATGACGAGCCGCGGCCGGCGATTGCCGGCGTGGCTCAGGCTGGCGAGGATGTCGGGATTCTCGACGAGTTTGAGCGACGGCGGCGGCGCGTCTTTCTTCTTGATCTTCGCTGGCGCGGCTTGCGGGCGCCAATCCGCCACGGCCGCGGCGCAGACCGCGACATCGACCGGTAATGAAGCCTCGCACGCCGCCAGCATTTCCCGCGCGGTCGCGACGCGGACCACCTTGACGCCGGGCGGGTCCGGCTCCTCGGTTGGCCCGGAGACCAGCACGCAATCGGCGCCGAGGCGCGCCAGGGCGGCGGCGACGGCGTGTCCCTGCTTGCCGGAGGAGCGATTGGCGATGTAGCGCACCGGGTCGATCGGCTCATGCGTCGGCCCGCTGGTCACCAACGCGCGGCGGCCGGCGAGCGTCGCCTCGGCCTGGAAGATGCTCTCGATCGCGGCGACGATCTCGAGCGGCTCGGCGACACGGCCCATGCCGCTCTCGTTCTCGGCGAGCGGGCCGGCATTGGGCCCGACACGCCGGATACCGCGCCGCTCCAGGGTCGCGAGATTGTCGCGCGTCGCCGCGTTCTCCCACATGCGAAAATTCATCGCCGGCGCGATCAGGATCGGCTTGTCAGAGGCGAGCAACGCGGTCGAGGCGAGATCATCGGCCAAGCCCGCCGCCATCTTGGCGATCAGATCGGCCGAGGCCGGCGCCACGATCAAAAGATCCGATTCCTGCGCCAAGCGCAGATGTCCCATCTCGCTTTCATCGGTGAGCGAAAAAAGATCGGTGTAAGCCTTTTCGCCCGAGAGCGCCGCCGCCGCAAGCGGCGTGATGAATTGCTGCGCGCCTGCGGTGAGCACGCAACGCACCACCGCGCCGCGCTCCTTGAGACGGCGAATGAGATCGAGGCTCTTATATGCGGCGATGCCGCCCGAAATGATCAGCAGGATGCGCCGGCCGTGCAGCATCGGCTTTC
>JBJKPV010000359.1:0-4397 GCA_046706015.1 Allostellaceae bacterium
GCAATCCCGGCTTTCCGGGCTTCGATCCGACGGCGTCGCAATCCTTGGGCTATCTCGCGCAAATGCTCGAGGCCGGCGTGCCCGTGGTCTATGGCTATATCGCGGACGCGCACGACAATCATTCCGATCCGTCGAATCCGGACGGCACTTTCGGCCCGGGCGAGACCGGCTATGTCGCGCAGCTCAAGGCCTATGACGCGGCTTTCGGGAAATTCTTCGCGCGGTTGAAGAAAGACGGCATCACCAAGGACAACACGCTCTTCATCGTGACCGCCGACGAGAACGATCATTTCGCCGGCGGCGCGCCGACGCCGGCCAAGTGCGACGGCACCAACGTGCCCTGCACCTATCCGATCAAGGGCGAGGTCGACGCCAATCTCGCGACTCTCTTGAAGCTCGAAGCCAATGACGCGACGCCGATCAATTGGGATTTCGACGACGCGCCGGCGATCTGGATCACCGGCAATCCCGGCCAGACCGATCCGGTCACGCGCGCGCTCGAGGCGCATGCGGGTGCGTTGGTCGGCTTCGATCCGATCATCAACGGCACCAATCAAGTGACGCAGCGCCTGGCCGACCAGACCGAGCAGAATTTCCTGCACATGGTGACGAGCGATCCGAGCCGCACGCCGAACTTCATCCTGTTCGGCAACCCCGATTACTTCCTGACCTCCTCATACCCGGCCCCGTCGAGCTGCTCGCTCTCGCCGCTCGCGAGCTGCTTCGTCGAGAGCCGCGACTATGCCTGGAACCACGGCAACTTTCAGGACGAGATCGTGCATACCTGGCTCGGGATGGTCGGCCCGGGCGTGCGCCAGGAGGGCGTCAACAACACGCTCTTCAGCGATCACACCGACATAAGGCCGACTTTGCTCAGCCTCGTCGGCCTGAAGGATGATTACGCGCATGACGGGCGCGTGCTCTTCGACGTCCTCCGCGACAACGCCTTGCCGCGTTCCTTGCGCGAGCATGAGGGAACCTTGGAGCGCCTCGCCGCGGCCTATAAGGCGATCAACGCGCCGGTCGGACCCTTGGGCCTTGCCACCTTGGCACTGGCAACGACCGGGATCGAAAGCTCGGATGCCGGCTATGCCATGGTCACGGCCCAACTCAAGCAGCTCACGGCCAAGCGCGACGCGATCGCGAGCAAAATGATCGATCTGCTCGAGGATGCCGCTTTCGATCAAAAGCCGATCCCGGAGGGCGAAGCGGACAGGCTGATCGACCAGGCCGACGATCTGCTCGAGGCCTTCGTGCCCGGCTCCGGCCATCATCACGGCCACGGTCACAATTTCTGATCGACCAAGCGGAAAGCTCCTTCGTCCCGCCGTGGGGACGAAGGAGCGCGGCTAGGAAAGAAGGAAAGCGCCGGCCGCGATCGCCCGATCGCGGCTGGGTTTCTTTTAGAGCGCGAGCGTGCCGGGAACGAACAGCTCGTCGACCGGGATTTGCCGCGAGATATAGCTCTGGTCATGCGCATAGCGCACGAAGGTCTCGACGATTTTGCGGTTGGGCGCTAGGCCCTGGACGTAAGGGTCGGCGCCGTACGCCGCTTGCTGCTGCTCGAGGATGAACACCGAATCGAGCATCGACATGAGCTTGGGATCGGTCTGATAGATCTCGTCGGCCGAGCGCTGCGCCGCGACGAAAGCATGATAGAGGCTTTGCGCGATCCAGGGCTCGCGCTCGGCGAGCTCTTTCTTCAGAACAAGCGTATGCGTGATCGGCATGATGCCGGTGCGCTTGACGAAGCGCTGCATCTCGCCTTGGCAGTCGGGGAAGAGGCGCCGCACCCAGCTCTCGCCCTTGAGGAAAGCGGGCGTCACCGAGGTGCACCAGATCGCGTCGACCTCACCGTCGCGTAATTTGTCTTCCGGCGACTTGTCCTTGCGGATCTCGACCTTGACGTTCTTGGGCACGACATAGCCGGCGCCTTCGGGCTCGTTGGTGACCCAGGTCGCCTGCTCGGGCGAGAACCCGTAATGCTCCTTGAAGATGCCGCGCAGCCAGAGATTGACCGTGTAGCGATAACCCTGCGCGGCGATGCGCTTGCCGATCAGATCGCTCGGCTTGGTGATGCCCGAATCCGCGCGCACGAACACGTAAGCCCAGACCGCCATGCGCAGCGGGAAAATCGGGATCGCGATGCAGGGCTCGCCGCGGTCGCGCGCCGCGAGGTACCACGAGAAGGACATCTCGGCCGCGTCGTAATCCTCATAGACCGGCCGGGTGCAGAAATCGCCGATCCACGAGGTGTTGGCTTTCAGCGCGATGCCTTCGGGCTTCACCCGCCCGTCGATCAAGGGCCGCGTGCGGTCGTAATCGGCGAAAGCGATATCGATGGGGTAAAGACCGGCCGCGCGCGGCTTCACGCGCTCGACGACAACAGGACCGTTATCGGGTGACGTCATGCGGATCCTCCTCGGCAGGCGTCTTGGCGCCTGCGCCCAATTCTATGAGGGAGGCCGGGTTTTAGCCAGCGCCTTGAGGTGCCGGCGGGCTCAGTGCCGGAAGTGGCGCATGCCTGTGAAAACCATGGCGATTCCGGCCTTGTCGGCGGCCGCGATCACCTCGTTGTCGCGCACCGAGCCGCCGGGCTGGATCACCGCCGTGGCGCCGGCCGCGATCGCGGCCTCGAGCCCGTCGGCAAAGGGAAAGTAGGCGTCCGAGGCCACCACCGATCCCTTGGCCGGGCTTTCCGGCAGCCCCGCCGCGCGCCCGGCCTCCTCGGCCTTCTGTGCGGCGATGCGCGAGGAATCGACCCGGCTCATTTGGCCCGCGCCGATGCCGACCGTGGCGCCACCCTTGGCATAGACGATCGCGTTGGACTTCACATGCTTGGCGACGCGGAAGGCAAAGAGAAGGTCCGCGCGCTCAGCGTCGCTCGGGGCGCGCTTGGTGACGAGCTTCAGATCTTTCGCGCCGATGCGCCCGTCGTCGCGCGTCTGGGCGAGATAGCCGCCGGCGAGCGAGCGGATGGTCAAGCCCGGCGATGCGGGATCGGGCAGCGCCCCGGCATCGAGCAGGCGCAGATTCTGCTTCCGGGCGAGCAGCGCCTTCGCCTCTTCGGTGACCGATGGCGCGATGATGACTTCGAGAAAGAGCTTGCCGATCGCCTCGACGATCGCGGCATCGAGCGGGCGATTGACCGCGAGGATGCCGCCAAAGGCGCTGACCGGATCGCAGGCGAGCGCTTTCTTGAAGGCTCCGGTCAGGTCGCCGCCGATGGCGACACCGCATGGATTGGCGTGCTTGATGATCGCGACCGCCGGCTCGCTAAATTCGGCGACGCATTCATAGGCCGCGTCCGTGTCGTTGAGATTGTTGAAGGAGAGCTCCTTGCCTTGGAGCTGTTTCGCGGTGGCGATGCCGGGCCGGGCCGCGCCGCCCAAATAGAACGCCGCCTGCTGATGCGGGTTCTCGCCATAGCGCAGCACCTCTTTGAGCGTGCCGGAAAGGGTGAGCGTTTTGGGGAAGCGCTCGCCGTCGAGCTCGGCGAACCAGGCGGCGATCTCCGAATCGTAAGCCGCCGTGCGCGCAAAGGCGAGGCCGGCGAGCTTGCGCCGCAGCGCCAAGGTCGTCGCGCCCTGATGCGCCGCCATCTCGGCGAGGATCGACTCGTAATCCGCCGGATCGGTCGCCAAGGTGACGCTGTCGTGGTTCTTGGCGGCAGCGCGGATCAAGGCCGGCCCGCCGATATCGATGTTCTCGAGGCACTCATCGAAGCCGGCACCGCGCGCGCGTGTCGCGGCAAAGGGGTAGAGATTGACCACGACGAGATCGATCGGCGCGATGCCGTGCTTGGCGATGGCGTCCACATGCGCGGGCAGGTCACGGCGCGCGAGGATGCCGCCATGGATCGCGGGATGCAGCGTCTTCACGCGCCCATCGAGCATTTCGGGAAAGCCGGTGACGGAGGCTACGTCTTCGACCGCGAGCCCCGCCTCGGCCAGCGCTTTGGCCGTGCCGCCGGTCGAGATCAGGGCGACGCCTTGCGCGCGAAGCTTTTGCGCGAAGGCGATGAGGCCGCTCTTGTCGGAAACGGATAAGAGCGCCCGCGCGATCGGGCGAAAAGTCTCGGTCATTCGTGATCCTCGGTGGCGGGTGAAGCCCATCCTTAGTGGGCACCGCGCGGTCGATCAAGCGCCGGTCGCCGCGGCAAGCATCCGGTCGACATCGGCGGGAACGGCGTTGCCGCGCCAGGCGACGATCTGATCGGGGCGGATGAGCACGAGATCGGCGTCGTAGAGATCGCGCAGCGCTTCGCCCGGTTGGTCGACGATCGACAGGGGCATGCCGCGCCGCCGCGCAGCTTCGATGAATCCGGTCGCATCGGACGGCCTCGATCCAAGCCGCAGCAAAGAGAAGTCGAAGCCGAAAGAATCGTAGAGCGAGCG
>JBJKPV010000360.1:0-4066 GCA_046706015.1 Allostellaceae bacterium
CGCCCGGCCCTATTCGTTGCGCAGGAAGGGCGCGGCCTTGGCGCCGAGCGCGCGCCAGCTTCCGGCGAGGCCGGCGAGCAAGGTGACGCCAGTGGCGAGGATCGCGGTCAGCGCCACCACGCCGGGATAAAAGCTCCACGGCGCGTGCATCACCCGCGTCAGCACGAGATAGGCGGCGAGCGAGCCGATCACGGCCGCGATCAGCGCGGCGCCCAGGCCCATCAGCGCGTATTCGATGAGGAAGCCACCGGCGACCTGACGCCGCGTCGCGCCCAAGACCTTCAAGATCACGGCCTCGTAGACACGACGACGATGGCCGGCGGCGATGGCGCCGGCGAGAACGAGCGTGCCGGCCGCGAGGGTCGCGGCGGCGGTGACGCGCACGGCGGCGGCGATCGCCGCGACAATGCTGCTCAAACTCGCGAGCGCGTCCTTGACGCTGATCGCCGACACATTGGGAAAGGCGTCGGTCACGGCGCGTTCGAGCCTCGCCTCGTTGCCCGGGCTCGCGCGCGCGGTCGCGATGAAAGTCTGTGGCGCGCCGTCGAGCGTGCCGGGCGAGAACACCATCGCGAAATTGATGTTGAGCGAGGCCCAATCGATCTCGCGCAGATTGGTGATGGTGGCGGTCAGGCTGCGGCCGAGCACGTTCACCGTGATGGTGTCGCCGATGGTGAGCTTCATCCCGCGCGCGAGATCGGCGGCAAAGGAGACGAGCGGCTTGCCGTGGTAATCGGGCGGCCACCATTTGCCGGCGACCAGACGCGAGCCTGCGGGCAGGGTTGCGGCATAGGTCAGGCCGCGATCGGAGCGGGTCGCCCAGCGCGCATCGGGGCCAACGAAAGCGCGCTCGACCGGAACGCCGTTGAGGGCGGTGATCCGGCCCCTGAGGCTCGCCACCTGATGGATGTCGCTGACGCCTTTCATGCCGCCGAGCAGCCGGTCGAAAGCGGCGATCTGGTTCGGCTGAATATCGATAAAGAAGAAGGACGGCGCGCGTTGCGGCACGCTGTCGGTCAACTCGGTCATCAAATTCTCATGCACCAGCGCCACCGCGACCAACACGGCGAGGCCGAGCCCGAGCGAGGCGACGATGCTCGCCGTGGCCGCGCCGGGCCGATAGAGATTGGCGAGCGCTAGGCGCAGATCCGGGCGCCGCGGCCGTCCGGCGAGCGCGGCGGCGCGCATCATCAGCCAGGCCGCGCCGCGAAAGACGGCAAGCGCGGCGATCGCGCCGAGAATGAACCAGAGCGCAATTGTCCGATCCGGCGCCGTCGCCAAGGCGAGAAGGGCGAGACAAGGTCCCGCCGTCGCGGCGATGGCGGCGGGAAGAAAACCGGGTCGGCCGCGCACCGGCTCGATCGCGTTGCGAAAAAGGCTCGCCGGGCGTACGCGGCAGGCAATGCCGATCGGCCATGACGCGAAGGCAAGCGTCGTCAGCAATCCGTAAATCGCGGCCAAAAGGAGCGGGATCGGATAGATCGCGGCCGGTGTTTCGACCGGCAGAACCGCGGCGATCTGTGGCAAGGCGATCAGGGGTGCGAGCGCGCCGAGGACGATGCCGAGCGCAATTCCGGCGAGCGCCAGGAGCAGGATCTGGATCAGGTAGGTGATAAAGACCAGGCGCAGCGGCGCACCGAGGCATTTCAGCGTCGCGATCGTCCCGATCTTTTCGCGCAGATAGCTCTCGACCGCGTTGCCGATCCCGACGCCGCCGACAAGCAGCGCCGTCAGCCCGACCAGGGTCAGGAACATGGTCAGACGATCGAGCAGTTGTTGCAGATTGGGCGCGGCGTCGCTGAAGCTGCGGATGCGCCAGCCGGCCTCGGGAAAAAGCCGCCGCGCCTCGGCGATGACGGTGCGCGCCTCGACGCGCGGCGGCAAGCGCAAGCGATAGGCGTACTCGACCAGGGTTCCGGGTGCGATCAGCCCGGTCGTGGGCAGTGCCGCCTGCGCCACCATCACATGCGGGCCGAGCTCGAACCCGGCGCTGACGCTGTCCGGCTCGTGTTCGAGGAGGGCGCGCAAGACGAAGTGCCCCTCGCCGACGCGGATGGTGTCGCCGAGCTTTACGCCGAGGCGGTCGAGCAGCGACGGCGCGACCGCCGCGCCCCAGAGGCCGTCACGCTCGGCGAGCGCCGCCGCGAGGTTTTGCGCAGGTTCCAAGGCCGCGCGGCCATAAAGCGGATAGTTGCGATCGATCGCCTTCAATTCGATCAGGCTGCGGCTCTTGCCGTCATCGCGGATCGCCATGGCGCGCAGCCGGGTAAGGTTGGAGACCGTCCCGGAAGCGGCGAGGAAACGGCGCTCTTGCGCATCGGCCGGGCGTTGCGGCAGCTGAAACTCGATATCGCCGCCGAGCAAGGCGCGCGCGTCTTTCGTCAGCCCGGCATGGACCGCGGCGGAAAGCGAGCCCACCGCCGCGATCACCGCGACGCCGAGGCCGAGACAGCCGAGAAAGATCCCGAAGCTCTTGAAGCTTCCGCGCAGCTCGCGGTGCGCGAGGCGCCAGGCCAGAGCGAGAGCGCTCACGTCGCGCTCGGGACGATCTCGCCGTCGACCAAGGTGACGATGCGGTCGCAGCGCCGCGCCAGCTCGGGATCATGCGTAATGAGGAGAAGCGTCGTGCCCGATTCCTGATGCAGGCGGAAGAGGAGGTCGATCACCTGTTGGCCCGTGGCGCCGTCGAGATTGCCGGTCGGCTCGTCCGCCAAGAGCAGCTTCGGGCGTGTCGCGAAGGCGCGGGCGATCGCGACACGCTGCTGCTCGCCGCCCGAGAGCTGCGACGGGTAGTGCTCGAGCCGCGCGCCCAGCCCCACCGCCTCGAGCCCGGCGCGAGCCGCGGTGAAGGCATCGCGGCGCCCCGCCAGCTCGAGCGGCACCGCCACATTCTCGAGCGCGGTCATGGTCGGAACGAGATGAAACGATTGAAAGACGATGCCGATATTGTCGCGCCGAAACCGCGCCAACGCGTCTTCGTCGAGCGTGCTCAAATCGAAGCCGGCGACCTCGACGAGGCCCGCGCTCGCGCGCTCGAGCCCGCCCAAGATCATCATCAAGGTCGATTTGCCCGAGCCCGACGGGCCGACCAGGCCGATGGTCGCGCCTTCGTCGATCGCCAGCGAAAGACCGCGCAGGACGTTGACGGGTCCGGCCGCGCTCGCCAAGGTAAGGCGCAGATTTTCGAGCCGAACCAGCGGTTTTCCCATGCCATCTCGCGTCATGCGCCCGCGCCGGGCTTATGGCCGGCGACGCATCCTTGTCAATCGGGTTCTGGCGCTGGCGGTCGTCACGCTTTTGTCAGTGCTTGGCGCCGCGCCCTCTGCTGCCGCGCTCACGCGCATCGTCGCGTTCGGCGACAGTTTGACAGCCGGCTATGGGCTGCCGCGGGACCAGGCGTTCCCCGCGCGCCTCGCCGCGCGGCTAAAACATGACGGCTACGACATCGAGATGCAGAATGCCGGCGTCTCGGGCGACACGAGCTCGGGCGGTCTCGCGCGGCTCGACTGGACGCTGCGCGATCATCCCGATCTCGTGTTGCTCGAGTTGGGCGCGAACGACGCGCTGCGCGGGACCGATCCCAAGCTCACCCGCGCCAATCTCGACGCGATCCTGGCGCGGCTCGCCAGCCGGCATATCAAGGTCTTGCTGATCGGGATGAAGGCGCCCGGCAATTGGGGGCCGGCCTATCAGAAGTCCTTCGATGCGATCTATCCGGATCTGGCGCGAAAATACGACGTTGCGCTCTATCCCTTCTTTCTCGACGGCGTTGCGCTCGACGAAAAGCTCAACCAGGCCGACATGTTGCACCCGAACGCGGCCGGGGTCGCCGTGATCGTCGGGCGAATCGCCCCGGTCGTCGAGCGGCTGCTCGGCGCCAAAAACGGGTGATCTGATGCTGAGGCTCTTCGTCGGGATCGACCTGCCGCCCGAATTGAAGTTGCAACTCTCGCTGATGGCGTCGGGGCTGCCCGGCGCCAAATGGGTCGATGCCGGCAACTATCATCTCACTTTGCGCTTCATCGGCGAGGTCGATGAGGGCGCTGCCGCCGACATCGACATGGCG
>JBJKPV010000361.1:0-12996 GCA_046706015.1 Allostellaceae bacterium
GGTCGCCAATATGGGCATGCAGATCTTCGGCGGCTATGGCTACAACCGCGAATTCGACATGGAGCGGCACTATCGCGACGCGCGCGTCGCAACGGTCGCGGCCGGTACGGTACCTCGCAAATTCAGCGCAACCTCATCGCCGGCCTGATGGGGCTGAAGCCGCAATGAACAGCGGCTGGCATCGCGGTCAGGGCAAGTAGCCGCGCTCGCGCCAATAGCGCTCGGCCGCCGGGTGCAGCGCCACGAGCTGCGGCGTGTCGCGCGCTTGCTGGCACATGCGCTCGACCGGCAAGGGGCCGGGTTCTTCCCAGGCGATCCGACCCTTCCGCGCCTCAAGCGCAGCGCAGATCTGGCGCACGAGCCGGTCTTCGGCTTGCGTGTGGACGAAGACCGTCCAGCCGCTGAAATCGAGCGTCAGCACGTCGCGCGGCAGCTTCGGGAAATCCGCCTTGGGCATGATCGCACGGTGATAGCCGATCGCCTCGAGCTTGCCGATCGTCGCCTCGCTCAAGGGCAGGATCGTGATCCCGGCGTCGAGCGCTTCGTTGACCCAGTAATTCGACGCCTCGTCGAAGATCGCATCGATCTCGCCGCGCAAAAGCGCTTCGAATTTGGGCGTGCCGGGATAGGGCAGCCCGCCCTCCTTGCGGATTTCGCCGCCCCAGGCGGCGATGTCGGCGCGCGAGAATGCCGCCGCCGCCGCGATGTCGTCGAACATCGGATGGAGCGTGTGATCGGGCGTGCCGCGCATCGAGACACGCAGCCTCGGGCGTTTGGCCGCGATGTCTTCGACGCTCTTGAGCCCGGTCTCGGCCCGCACGGCGAAGACATATTGATCCCAGGACGGAATGACCGCGATCGCGCGCACCGGCTGCGGCGTCTTGAACATGCCGTGGCCGCGCGCCGCGACCGAGAGCACGCAAGCCGGGTTGATGATCGCGAGATCGACTTCGCGCCGCACCACCGCCTCGATCCCTTCGGCCGTGCTCGAGCCGAAGAGCGTGACCGGCTTGCCGCCGGGCCTGGCCGCGCGCAGCACGGCCTGGGCCTGGAAATAATCCGGTCCCGATTCCGGATCGCCGCCGCCGACCATCTCGGAGGCGATCTCGAGCACGAGGCGCGATCGCGTGACGTTGGGATTGGTCAGGATCGTGGGCATCGTGATCCTCTATCCGCCCGCTTGGCGTCTCGCATTACGGCTTCACCGGCACGAAGCGCGTGGTGAAGAGCGCGCTGTCCGCAGGCTCCTTCGGGAGGGTCCCCATCTCGACGAAGGAGCGCTTGATGACGGCGACCGCGCTCGGATCGAAGCGTCCGTCAGTCTCGAGCATCTTGATCTCGTAATCATAGGTGTGGCCCGCCACCGCCGGGCTCTGATGCAGAACGCGCTCGGCCAGCGCCACGACCTTCGCCTTGTTCGCCTTCATGAAGGCGATCGAGGCGAAGAACCCTTTGAGGAACCGCTCGACCAGCGCCGGGTTGCTGGAGACGATCGCCTTGCGCGCGAAGACGACATGGGTGATGAAATGCGGCGCGTATTTGTCCATGCCGACGACGATGCGGCCTTCCTTGCGCTCCTCGAGCTGATAGCCGACTTCGGTCGCGAGCACCGAAGCGTCGATCTCATGCGCCTTGAGCGCCGCGATGCTGGCGGCGATGGCGCCGAGCGGCACGATGCGGACGCCGTTCTGGCCCCAGCCTTCCTGCCGCGCCATTTGCTTCGACAGCCAGTCGGTCAGCGATCCGACGGTCGAGACACCGATCATCTTGCCCTTGAGATCGGCGACTTTCTTCACTGGCGAATCGGCGAGCACGATCGCCGAGATGTTGCGCGGCGGGCCGGCGAAGGCGGCGACCGCGATCGCGGGCGAGCCCTTGACAGTAAAGGCCATGCCCGGCCCGCTGCCGAGCCCGAAATCGATGCTGTCGGCGGCCAGCGCCTGTTGCACCTTGGCGTCGCCGGCAAGCCCGACGATCTCGGCCGTTATGCCGTAGCGCGCGAAGATCCCCTCATCGACCCCGATATCGGCGGGCAGAAAGGTCCAGGCGGCACCTTGCGCCTTGCCGATGCGCACCGTGTCCGCCGCTGCGGCAACCTGAATCGCCGCGCCGAGCGACGCACCAATCATGGTGCATGCCAGAAAAAGCCATTTCCCGTTGAACCGCATTCATCCCCCCCTTTTGGCCGCGCCGCAAACGCGCGTTGCTTTTCAAGCCGCGCCATGTTCCTCGACTTCGTGGCCCGCGGCAAGCGTATCCGCGTACCGCGCTCGAAGCCTTTACGGCCGACGGTCGGCCCCTGCTATGATGCGCGCGCATACCAAGAAGGGGAACGAGGAAACCATGAGCGACGTGCAATTGGGCGGCGATACCGTGCTGGTCGAGTTCGAAGATGGCATCGCATGGGTCACCCTCAACCGGCCCGAGAAGCGCAACGCGATGAGCCCGACGCTCAATAACGAGATGACGGCGGTGCTCGATGCGCTCGAGATCGACGACCGTTGCCGGGTTCTCGTTTTGACCGGTGCCGGGGATTCCTTTTCCGCCGGCATGGATCTGAAGGAGTTCTTCCGCGAATCCGACCGGCTGAAGCCCGAGGCCTGGGGTCAGATCGCACGCCAGGCGCAGATCTGGCAGATGCAGCGGCTGCGCTTCTTCCCCAAGCCGACCATCGCCATGGTCAATGGCTGGTGCTTCGGCGGCGCCTTCAATCCGGTGATCTCCTGCGACATCGCGCTCGCGGCCGAGGAAGCAAGCTTTGGTCTGTCGGAGGTGAATTGGGGCATCATCCCGGCGGGCAATGTGCTGCGCTCGATCGCCTCGGTGTTGCGCACCTCCGACGGGATGTATTACGCGCTCACCGGCGATACCTTCAACGGCGTCGAGGCGCAGAAGATGGGGCTGGTGCGCTTCGCCGTGCCGCGCGCCGAGCTGCGCGACAAGACGCGCGAGATCGCGCAGAAGATGCTGGCCAAGAACCGCGCCGCGGTCGCCGCGATCAAGAACGCCTATCGCAAGATGGCAGAGATGTCGTGGGATGCGTCGGAGGATTACCTCATGGCGAAGCTCGACCAGCTTCGCCTGATCGATCCGGAAAAAGGCCGCCAGCAGGGCATGAAGCAGTTCCTCGACGAGAAATCCTATCGTCCGGGCTTGAGCACCTATCAGCGCAAGGATTAGGGGAGCGGGCGGCACGCCCGGCGCGCCGCGAGTCTGCGATATGACAGAGGCTTCCTCTTCCAGCGCGATCACGCGGCTCTTGCGCCCGCGCTCGATCGCGATTGTCGGCGCCAATGCCGATCCTCTCTCGGTTGGCGCGCGCGTTCTCGCCAATCTCGACCAGGCCGGCTATGCCGGCGCGGTCCATCTCGTGAGTCGGCGTGCGCCGACGATCGGCCCGCGGGCTTGCGTCGCCACCATCGAGGATCTGCCGCAGGGCATCGATGCCGCCGTGCTGGTCGTGCCCGAAGCGGCGGTTGCCGACGCGGTTGCGTCTTGCGTCGCGCGCGGGATCGGCGGTGCGGTCGTATTCGCCGCGGGCTTCGCCGAGACTGGGCCCGAAGGCCGGGCCAAGCAGGAACGGATCGCTGCGATCGCGCGCGAGGGCGGGCTCGTGCTCAACGGCCCCAATTGCATGGGCTTCACCAATTTCCGCGATCGCGTCTCGTTCTCCTTCGGCGCGGTCGAGACCGAGGTGCTGACGCCGGGCAGAGGCGGCGCGGCGGTGATCGCGCAGAGCGGCGCGATGATGGGGAATATCGCTTCGGCCCTGGGCGCCAAAGGCGTCGCCGTCAATTACACCATCTCGACCGGCAACGAGGCGGTCACCGGCGCCGAGGATTTTCTCGAAGCGATCCTCGAGGATGATGAGACCGGGCTCTTCGTTCTCTTCATGGAGCAGATTCGCCACCCGGCGCGGTTCTTGGCGCTCGTCGCGCAAGCGCGACTGCGCGGCAAGCCGGTCTTGCTCATGCATCCGGGCAGCAGCGCCCGCGGCCGCGCCTCGGCAAGCTCGCATACCGGCGCGCTCGCCGGCGATCACGCGGTGATGGCGGCGGTGACGCGCCATGCAGGCGTCGTGCTGGTCGAGACGATGGACGAGCTCATCGATACGGGCGTGCTCTTGGCGCGCTGGCCCCAAGGGGCCGAGAAAGGCGCGGCCGTGATCAGCAATTCCGGCGCGATGCGCGGCATCGCGCTCGATTTCGGCGCGCGCATCGGCCTCGACATCCCGAAGCTTTCGCCCGCGAGCGAGGCGGCGCTGCGCCCGATCGTGCCCACCTACGTGCCGGTCGATAATCCGCTCGATCTCGCCACAGCCGGCATGGCCCAAGCCGACATCTATGGCAAGACCGCCGGCATCATGCTGGGGGACGAGAATATCGGCTGCGCGGTGCTGGCCATGGTGCCGGGCACGCCGCAGCTTCAAATGGCGAAGGGGCGCTCGCTCGTGCCGCTGGTCGCGGCGGAAAAGAAACCCATCGCCTTCGTCATGCTCGGCGACGCGGTGAAGCTCGTCGACGAGTTCGCCGCGCTGATCAGCGACAGCCGCATTCCCTTCTTCCGCTCGCCCGACCGCGCGATGCGGGCGATGGCGCATGTCGCGGCCTACGGCGCGCGCCGCCGCGCGCTCGACCGGCGCGCACCGCCCGCGTCCGGACCGCGTCTTGCGCTCGCAGGCGAGGGGCCGCTGCCCGAATACCGCGCCAAGGCGATCCTGGCGCAAGCGGGGATCACGGTTCCGGCGGGCGCGTTGGCGACGAGCCTCGACGAGGCGCAAGCGATCGCGGCGCGGATCGGCTTTGCGGTGGCGATGAAGATCCAGGCCGCTGCGTTGACCCACAAGACCGAGCTCGGCGGCGTCGCGCTCGGCATTCGCACGCCCGAAATGGTCGCGGAGGCCTGGCAGAGGCTGCAGGCGGATTGCCGGCGCGCGCGGCCCGATATCGAGCCCGACGGCGTGTTGGTCGAGAAGATGTCCGCGCCCGGCCTCGAGCTGATCATCGGCGCCAAGCGCGATCCCGATTGGGGGCCGGTGCTGATGGTGGGGCTGGGCGGTGTCTGGGCCGAGGCGCTGGGCGATATTCGTCTGATGCCGACGACGCTGACCGCGGCCGAGATCGCCGCGGAATTGCGCCAGCTCAAGGCCGCCCCGCTCTTTGCCGGCCATCGCGGCGCGCCGCCGGTCGATATCGAGGCGGCCGCGCACGTGGCTGCCGCCTTGGGCATGATGATCGCGGCCAATCCGGAGATCACGGAGATCGAGATCAACCCGCTTTCTGTCGGCCCCGCCGGCCAGGGCGCGGTCGCGCTCGACGCGCTCATTCTCCTGGCGCATGGCCCCTTGCGGCTTTCGGGCGAAGCCGATCGCGGCTAAAGTCGGCGCCGTTCTGTTGGGGAGAGCGCTATGGCCAATGAATCCGAACGTCTCAACGCACCGATCTCGACCAAGGAGCTGGAACGCCGCTGGGCCGCGGTGCGCAAGGCGATGGAGGGGCGCGGCATCGACGTTCTGGTGATGCAAAACAACAACGATTTCATGGGCGGCTACGTCAAATATTTCACCGATCTGCCCGCGACCAATGGCTACGCGCTCTCGGTGGTCTTCCCCCGCGACGAAGGCATGACCGTAATCGGGCAGGGGCCCTTCGGCACGGACCGCCTCTTGCCGCCGGAGGGTGATGGCGTACGCCGCGGCGTCAAGCGGATGATGGCTTCGCCGAGCTATGCCTCGGCGCCCTTCACCAAGGAGAACGACGCCGCGCTCGCCGAGAAGGCGATGGAGGCCTATTCCGGCGCCACCATCGGCCTGGTCGGCACCGCCTGCATGCCGGCTTCCTTCGCCGACTATCTGCGCCGCGGCAAGCTTTCCAACGCGAAATTCGTCGAGGCCTCCGATCTCGTCGACGAGATCAAATCGGTCAAGAGCGCTGAGGAGATCGAGATCCTGCGCCGCACCGCGCTGATGCAGGATGCCTGCATGGAGGCGGCGTTTGCCGCGATGAAGCCCGGCATGAAGGATATCGAGGTTGCGGCCGTGGCCGAGGCGACCGGCCACAGCCAGGGCAGCGAGCAAGGCCTCTTCATGTGCGCGTCGGGCCCGATCGGCACCGCGCCCTTGCAGGCGAACCGCCATTTCCAGAACCGCACGCTTCAGGCGGGCGACCAGCTGAGCCTCCTGGTCGAGAGCAACGGCGCGGGCGGGTTCTATACCGAGCTCGGCCGTACCGCGGTGCTGGGTCAAGCGTCGCAGGAGATGAAAGACGAATTCGCCTTCGTGCTCGAGGCGCGCAACTTCACTTTGAAGCTGTTGAAGCCCGGCGCCGCGTGCAAGGACATCTGGGACGCCTACAATCAATTCATGCGCGAGCATAAGCGGCCCGAGGAAAAGCGCCTTTATTGCCACGGCCAGGGCTACGACATGGTCGAGCGGCCTCTGGTGCGCTTCGACGAGCCGATGAAGCTCAAAGCCAACATGGTGCTGTCCTGCCATCCGACCTACGCGCTCGCCGGCTCGTTCAACTGGGCCTGCGACGATTATCTGATCACGGAGACGGGCGTCGAGCGCCTTCATCGCTTTCCCGAGCGCATTACCGAGCTCGGCTGAGCCCCGCTCCATCCATCAAGCCAAAAAGGTGCAGAAGTGACCGGCTATCGTTTGCTGAGCTACCAATCCTCCGACGGTCCGCGGGCCGGGCTCGCGGTCGAAGGCATCGTTTATGATCTCGCGACGCTGACCGCGCGGCCGGGCTATGCCACAGTGCGCGGCGTGCTCGATGATTGGGCGGCGGCCGAACATTTGCTTGCCGGAGCGGCCCGTACCGCGTCGGGCAAGTTCGGCAAGAAGCTCGAGGAGGTGAAGCTGCTGGCGCCGATCCTCTATCCGCCGACGATCTATTGCGCCGGCGCCAACTACACCGACCACGTCGCCAACATGGCGCGCATCCAGAACATCCCGATGGAGCCCGATCCGCACGAGCTCGGGCTGGATCCCTGGCACTTCGTGAAGGTGTCGCGCTGCGCCGTCGCGGATGGCGACGCGGTCGAGCTGACGAGTGAAAAACTCGATTGGGA
Source organism: Allostellaceae bacterium (assembly GCA_046706015.1). Taxonomy (GTDB): domain Bacteria; phylum Pseudomonadota; class Alphaproteobacteria; order ATCC43930; family CGMCC-115725; genus CAIKMD01. Next base: position 7,075 of record JBJKPV010000361.1, read on the forward strand.
GGCCGAGCTCGGTCTCGTCATCGGCACCAAGATGAAGAACGTGCCGCTGAACCAGGCGCTCGGTCATGTCGCCTATTACACCATCGGCAACGATCTCTCGGCGCGCGATCTGACCGCGCGCCCGCATATCGCCTTTCAGTCGCCGTTCAAATATGACTGGATCGGCCAGAAGAATTTCGACGGCGCCTGTCCGATGGGCCCGTGGCTCGTGCCCGCTTCCGAGATCGGCGATCCGCAATCCTTATCGATCAAGCTCTGGGTCAACGGCGCCATCAAGCAGGATTCGAACACCAGCCGGATGATTTTCACCGCGGCCGAGCAGATCGCGCATCTCTCGACGCGGATCACGCTTTATCCGGGCGATGTCGTTTTGACCGGCACGCCCTCGGGCGTCGGCGCCGAGCGCGGCGAGTTCTTGAAGCGCGGCGACGAGGTCAAGATCACGATCGAGAAGATCGGCGACCTCGTCACCAAGATCGTCTAGCACCCGTACCCATAAAAGGCCCGGATCTCGAGTTTGGTGGCGTGAGCGGAACGCTTCTGCTTGGTCCGAGCATTGCCGCTCACGACCCAAGGCTGCGAAGTAACTCGAACTCGGAATAGGTCGCTCTTGACCGCGGAGACACGTCATGGAAGCAAGGGACGAGGCGGCCCCCTGGTCTGGGCCGCCTCGCCATTCCGAGCCGCCGATCACTCGACGATCAGGGTCGGCTTGAGGGCGACGGACTGGGCCATGTTGTAGAAGTTGGGCGAGGTCGCCATCACCGCCTGGTGAACGTCGGCGAACTCCTCGTTGGTGCCGCTACCCTTGATGCGGACGACGTAGCTCAGCTTCTCGTAGCCCGGCGGCACGGCGGGATCGATGCCGAGGAAGCCGCGGAGATCGATCTCGCCTTTGGTCTCAATCTCCAGGCTTTCGAGGGTGATTCCGCGCACTGCGCTTTGCGCGACGTACCCCACCATCATGCAGGCGTTGAGCGCCGCGATCAGATGTTCCTGCGGATTGGCGAAGCGATTCCCTCCGCCCAGCTCGCAAGGCTCGTCGATATCGATCGAGAATCGGCGCGGCACGCGCTCGCCGCCGATCTCGAAGCCCTCGACTTGCGCGCGGCTCCGCGCCTGGCCTTGCCAAGTGGTGGTGACGCGCCAGTTTGTCTTGCCTTTAGCGGCGTCGCGCTTGACGCCGTCGATAAGAGCAAACAAATCGTCGACATTGATGCCGTTGACGATCGTCGGTTGAGCCATTTTCGTCTGGGTAGTCATGATGAGTCTCCTTGGTTTGAGTGGTCAGCGTTGAGGCGCGGAATTATTGGAGCGTGGCGAGCGCCGCTTGAATGCGCTGGCCTTGGTTTTCGGTGATGAGGCTGGAAAGGACCTTGCCGAAATGCGGGTGCCGCGCGCCCGAATGGATGTGCTGCCAGCGGTAGGCCTTGAGGAAGCCGCCTTCGATTGCCTGCGCCTCGACTGCATCGAGCGTGCGGCCGCATTTCGCGGTGAAGTAGGCGGCATCGGCCTTGGCCTGAGCTTGCAGAATGCCGTCCACCGCGGCGACCAAGGCAATCAACTCGTCGACCGCGCGATCGCGCTTCTCCGCCGTCAGCGCGGCGTCGTGACGCACCCATTCGAGCTCGTCGAGGATCGCGTGCTGGCTTTCCTCCTTCCAATGATAGAGGAACACGTCCTTGAACAGCTCGGAGAGTTCGGTGTCGGGATCGATGCTCTGGCGATAGTGAAGCTGGGTGAACAGCTCGATATCGAGCGTCAACGCCAGCACCGCCCAAGTGCTCTTGCCGAGTACGGCGCGGGCGAAGGCGTCGGCATCGACATCGAAGCGATAGCCGTCGGGCAGGACCTCGCCGACCATCGCGTCGATACGGCGGAACAGCGCCTGGTGCTTCAACTCCTCGTTGCTGAACCGGACGAGAGCCTCAAGCGCGACCTGGTCGCCGAGCCAGTGATTGTGGCTTAGTTCCAGCACCTTGGCGTTGATGAAGCGTTCGACCAGCCCGAAGATATTGGCATAGGTGCGCCCCTGGATCTGGCTCACGAACCGCTTTTCGTCGGCCGATAGCGTCGTGAAAGCGTCGGTGAGCGAGAGACCATCCGGAAGAAACTTGTGGGCGGCATCGAAGCGCCGTCCCCGGATCACGTCCTCGTCGATGTCCCAGCGTACCCGCTTGGACGTTTGAATGCAGCGCGCGTACCGTTCGCTGTCCGAGAATTTGGTGATCGTATCCATCTTTCGTCTCCTTGCCTGGATGATGTGCCGACGGGCTAACGAACCGGTCGGCTGATGCGGCAATCTGTATGTCGACAGGTCGGCGACGGTCTATGATCGGCCTGCCGGGAGATATGATCGAAACGCCGGGTCCTGACAGGAGGGCCGAGATGGATGCATTGTCCGATGTCTTGAAGGTGGCGCATTTGACCGGCGGCGTGTTCTTGCATGCGGAGCTCTTCGAGCCGTGGTGCATTGCGGCGCGCGTTACGCCCGAGCATTGCGCGCCTGTTCTTGGGCCGGCGGCTCATATCATTCCTTATCACTATGTCATCGAGGGTGAGCTTCATATCCGTGTCGATGACGATGGCGAGCGGCTTTTGATTCGCGCGGGCGAGGTCGTTCTGCTGCCGCGCAATGATTTGCACGTGATGGGGAGCGATCTAAGCCTCCCGCCGGTGCCGGGCCGCGACGTCATCAATCCGCCTAAGGATGGCGGGTTGTTCTCGATCCATCATGGCGGCAACGGCGGCTGCACACGGATGATCTGCGGGCTTCTCGGTTGCGACAGCATCGAAGGCAATCCCGTGCTCTCGACCTTGCCGCCGCTGCTCAAGCTCAACATCGAGCAAGGCGGCGCTGCGGAGTGGATCCGCTCGACCTTCCAATACGCCGCAGCGGAGGTCGCTACCGGCCGCCCTGGATCGGAGACCGTGCTTGCCAAGCTTTCCGAGCTATTGTTTGTCGAGGCGGTCCGGCGCTATGCGGAGGCCCTGCCCCAGGGCCAGACCGGATGGCTCGCCGGTTTGCGCGACCCTTACGTTGCGCGGGCACTTGCGCACTTGCACCGCGACGTCACCCGGCGCTGGACCGTTGATGATCTTAGCCGGGAGGTCGGTCTATCGCGCTCGGCTTTGGCCGACCGTTTCATTCGTCTGATCGGCGCGCCGCCGATGCACTACCTTGCGGCTTGGCGCATGCAGGTCGCGACTCAGAAGCTCCGCAACACCAGCCCGTCCGTTGCCCAAATTGCCGAGAGTGTCGGCTACGATACCGAAGCCGCTTTCTCCCGCGCGTTCAAGAAGGCGCTCGGTACCGCCCCAGCCACGTGGCGACGCCTGAACAGCTAGACGACATGGACGCCAGCCTTCGACCGCCCGTTCGAGTCACGTGATCTGACGCGATCGGCAGTTGTATGACATCGCGGCATATCAGCGTGGCTGACTGCTCCAATGGATGAAGCGGACCGACGAACTTGCCGGTCCATACCCGACGCCACCGGAAACGAAACGAGCGGCGCGCCGCTCGTTCGTCGTTTTCAATCCTTCTGGCCGAGACGCGGCAGCCACACCGAGATCACAGCCGGCCTGCCGTTGCGGATCTCTTTCAAGCCCCGCTGCAGCGCCGGCGCGACCTCGGCCGGATCGTGCACATTCTCGCCATAGGCGCCGGCCGCCTCGGCTTCCTTGGCGAAATCGATCGGCGGATCGAAATAGCCGCCCGGGAAGCCGGCCTTCTGCGCGAAGGAATCCGGCCACTTGCCGGCGACGCCGAGGGTTCCGGTGGTGTAGCTGCGGTTCTGATAGATCACCACCATGAACGGCGCTTTGTGATGAAGCCCGGCCCAGAGCGCGGGCGCCGGCGTGCTGAACATGTAGAACCCGTCGCCGCACACCGCGATCACGTCGCGATCGGGTGCCGCGAGCTTGGCGCCCAGCGCCGCGCCCGGCGACCAGCCGCCGCTGCTGCCCGGCTGGCTGAAGAGCGAGCCCGGCCGCGAATTGCGCAGATATTGCCCGAGCCGGTTGCCGCCCAAGGTCTCTTCGAAGACGATGGAATTGTCGTCGATCATCTGGCCGATCTGATAGCTGAGCCAGAGCGGATCGATCGGCGTCTTGGTCGCGCGCTGCTTCGCGTCCTGCTCGATCTTCTGCCACGCCGCGCGCGAATTCGCCGCCCAGCGCTCGCTGCGCTCGGCGATGCGGCGCTTGGCGCTCGGGTCGATGAGCTTGCGCGATTCTTCGGTGAGCGCGCGCATGGTCAGCAGCGGATCGGCGGTCAGGCGCAGATTGGCGGTGAACTCGTAGGTCGGGATGCGCTCGCGAATCGCGTCGACGCTGACGGTCGCGACATAGGCGTTGCCGCTCGGATCATTGTTGCTGCCGGGCAGCCAGGGCACGTCGGCATCGAAGACCAGCACCGCGTCGGCCTCGCGCAGGTTGATCTCGCGCTGATAGAGCGGATGCGTCTTCGGGAAGGAGAGATAGCCCCCATGGAAGCCCTGCACGACGGCGCAGCCCAGGAGCTCGGCGAGCTCGACCAGCGCCGGCACGGTCGCCGGGTTGCGGCCCGAGCAATGCGCGATGATGACCGGATTGCGCGCGCCGACCATTTTCTCGGCGATCTCGCGCAGCCCGTCGGGATCGGGCGCGGGCGCGCGCGCGATGCCGAGCTGAACGGCGCTCGGATAGCGGGTGCCGTTCATCGACTGGAGCGAGACTTCCTGTGGGAAGCTGAGATAGACCGGGCCGCAGGGCTCGCTGCGCGCGACCTGGATCGCGCGGCTGACGATGAGGCCGGGATTGTCCTGATATTCGAGGCGGTGATCCCATTTCGTGTATTGGCGCAGGATGCCGTTCTGATCGAACGTCTGCTGGTTCCAGAGGTGCGCCGCATCGCGCGCGCCGCGGATCGAGCCGGGATAGGCGGTCGGCGGCGCACCAGCGGTGATGATGACCGGCAGGCCCGTGCGCCACGCCGTGTGGACCGCGCCGCCATAATGCTGGGTGCCGACATCGACATGCGCCGCCGTCACCGCGGGCCGGCCGCTGACCGCGGCGAAGCCGAGCGCGGCGTTGAGGCTGACATGCTCATGCGGCACGGTGATGAGGCGCATGGTCTTGCGTCCCTGCGCCTCGGCCTTCGCGATCGCTTCCTGGTAGAAGCCGATCTCGCCGCCCGAGGTGAAAAACAGGTGGTCGACGCCACCTTCCATCATGGCCCCGACGACGCTGTCGCCGACTTCCGCTGCTTGCTGTTCAACCCATTGAATAGGCTTATCGTTCGACATGCGCTTCTCCCTGGAGCACGATCACGCGATTATGGCGCGGAGAGTGGGCGAAAGCCCGCTCTTATGCAAGCCCGGCAGAGCTTGCGTGACGTTCTTGCGCAGCGCGTTTCGTTGAATGGAAGGGCGAATTCGATTAGCGTGCCGCCAAATCAGGATCGTCGGCGCGGCCACCGAACGGCGCGCGACCGGGGATCGGAGGGTGGATGCGCGGCGAAGGCGAGGGGGCGGGCGGTCCGGGGGCCGCGATACCAGTATCTCAATCCGACGAAATTGATTTGGACGGGTGCGCCAGGCTCGCTTGCGCAACAATGGCGCGCGCTGACAAAAGGGGCAGAACATGATCGAAGAACGGCAATGCGTCCTGCGCGCGCTGGGCGCCGCGGCGCTGCTCGGTATGGCGGTGACAATCGCGTCGATTGGACCGGCACGTGCGGAGATGGAGCACACGGTCGTCTCCTTGCCGGCCGAGAATTTCGGCTTCCTTCCCTTCTACCTGGCGCAGGACGCGCATCTCTTCGAGCGGCACGAGCTGCAGGTGACGAAGGTCGTGCTGCCCGGCGTCGGTACGACCAATGGCGTGATCTCGGGCAGTGTCAATTTCGGTTTCTCCAACGGCGCCTCACTCACCCGCGCG
>JBJKPV010000362.1:0-8229 GCA_046706015.1 Allostellaceae bacterium
GGCCGAGCCCGACCGCCGCGCTTGCCGGCCCCGAGGGCGCGCACGCGGCCGCCAACCCGTCCGAAACCATCGACATCGGCCAGGTCGAGGGCCGCGTCGCCGCGTCGAGCATGAAAAAGATCGGCGAGATCGTCGAGAAGCACCCCGAAGAGGCGGTCTCGATCATGCGTAGCTGGATGTACCAGAACAGTCGGTAGAAGGATCGAGCGCTATGCCGCCGCAAAGTCGGGACGATTACCGCACGCTGACCGGCGCCGAAAAGGCCGCCATCTTCATGCTGTCCCTCGGCGAGGATCAGTCCGCGCGCCTCTTCGCGCTGATGGACGAGGAAGAGATCAAGGAACTCTCGCAGACCATGGCCAATCTCGGCTCGGTCGCCTCGAACGTCGTCGAAAAGCTGTTCGTCGACTTCGCAGACCAGATCTCGGCGACGGGCTCGCTCGTCGGCTCGCATGAGAGCACCGAGCGCTTGCTGCAGAAGGTCCTCGGACCCGACCGCGTCAGCCAGATCATGGAAGAGATCCGCGGGCCCGCGGGACGAACCATGTGGGACAAGCTCGGCAACGTCAACGAGACGGTGCTCGCCAATTATCTCAAGAATGAATACCCGCAGACGGTCGCGGTCGTACTCTCCAAGATCAAAGCCGATCACGCCGGCCGCGTCTTGACGCAGCTCCCCGAAAACTTCGCCATGGAAGTGATCATGCGCATGCTGCGCATGGAAGCCGTGCAAAAGGAGGTGCTCGACGACGTCGAGCGCACGCTTCGGACCGAATTCTTCACCAACCTCGCGCGCAGCAACCGACGCGACGCGCACGAGCTCATCGCCGAAATCTTCAACAGCCTCGACCGCAGCACCGAGACCAAGTTCCTCACCGCCCTCGAGGAGCGCAACCGCGACAGCGCCGAGCGCGTCAAGAGCCTGATGTTCACCTTCGACGATCTGGCAAAGCTCGACAGCGCCGGCATGCAGGCGGTGCTGCGCAACGCCGAGAAGGACAAGCTGCCGATCGCCTTGAAGGGCGCGTCGGAGACAATGAAGGAGATCTTCTTCAACAACATGTCCGAGCGCGCCGGCAAGCTCCTCAAGGAAGAGATCGAGGGCCTCGGGCCGGTACGGCTCAAGGACGTCGAGGAAGCGCAGGGCTACATCGTGTCGGTGGCGAAAGATCTGGCCGCGCGGGGCGAGATCATCATCTCCGACGGCAATGCCGAAGACGAGCTGGTGTACTGAGCCGCGGCCATGGGAACGGCAAAAAGATATCTCTTCGACGTCTCCTTTGATCGGGCCGACCCGGCGCCCGATGCGCCAGCGGTGCCGGTCGAGACCTTCAGCCGCGGCGATGTCGAGGCCGCCCATCAGACGGGCTATGCCGAAGGTCGTGCGGCCGGTGCCGCCGAGGCGAACGACACCGTCGCGGCAAAAGCGGCGACCACGCTCGAGGCGATGGGCGCGGCGCTGTCTGCGCTCATCGCCGCGCGCGACGAACAAACGGCCGAGATCGAGCGGACCGCGATGGCGGCGCTGCGCGGGATCATTGCCAAGGCGCTCCCGGCCTATGCCGCGCGCGAGCCACTCGCCGAAATCGAGGCGCTCGCGAGCAAATGCCTGAGCGAGGCGATCGACGAACCCCGCATCGTCATCCGCGTCGCCAACGCGATCTATGAGGAGGTTCGCGGCCGGCTCGACGCCATCGCCGCCGCTTCCGGCTTTGCCGGGCGCATCGTGCTGCTCGCCGAAGATGATCTCACCGGCGGCGATGCCAGGATCGAATGGGCCGATGGCGGCGCCGAGCGCCGTCTCGCCGAGCAATTGAACGAAGTCGATGCCGCCTTGGGGCGGATCGCCGCAACCCCCACCACCAGCGCAGCGCCTTCCGCGTGAGGAGATAGAGTATGGCCGAAAACCAGAACATACCGCTCAATGAGCTGGAGGGCGACGCGCCTGCCCAGGCTGAGGCGCGCCCGCAAAGCGCCAAAGATCTCGAGGCGGTCTACGACATCCCCGTTCAGATCTCGGCCGTGCTCGGCCGCGCCAACATGCAAGTGAGCCAGCTCCTGAAGCTCGGCCGCGGCGCCGTCGTCGAACTCGACCGCAAGGTCGGCGAGGCGATCGACATCTACGTCAACAATCGGCTGGTGGCACGTGGCGAAGTGGTCATCGTCGACGAGCATCTCGGCGTCACCATGACGGAAATCGTCAAGGCCGATCGGACCTGAATCCGGGCCGTTCGCCCGACAGAGAGGGTAGCATGCGTCTTCTTATTCTCGGACCGCTCGACGGACATTTCGGCACCGCCGGCAAGATCGCGCTCAATCGCGGCGCCAGCGTCGCCCATGCGGACAACATCGAACAGGGCCTCAACGCGCTGCGCTCCGGCCAGGGCGCGGACCTGCTCATGATGGATGTCAAGCTCGACATCCGTCACATGATCGAAAGCCTGAAGCAAGAGCGCATCTTCGTGCCAATCGTTGCTTGCGGCATCGGCAACGACGCCGACGCGGCGGTGCGCGCGATCAAGGCCGGCGCCCAGGAATATATCCCCCTGCCGCCCGATGCCGAGCTCATCGCCGCGGTGCTCGAAGCGGTCTCGACCGACAGCCACTCCCTCATCTATCGCGACCCGACCATGGCCGATGTCGTTCGCATGGCCGAGCAGATCGCGCCGTCCGAGGCGAGCGTCCTCGTCACTGGAGAGAGCGGCACCGGCAAGGAAGTCGTCGCCCGGCTCATCCACCGCAAGAGCAAGCGCGCCAAGATGCCGTTCATCAGCGTCAATTGCGCGGCGATCCCCGAAAATCTGCTCGAGAGCGAATTGTTCGGCCATGAAAAAGGCGCCTTCACCGGCGCGATCGCGCGCCGCGTCGGCAAGTTCGAGGAGGCCAATGGCGGCACGCTACTGCTCGACGAGATCAGCGAGATGCACCCGCGCCTCCAGGCGAAGCTCTTGCGCGCGGTTCAGGAGCGCGAGATCGACCGCGTCGGCGGCACGCAGCCGATCAAGGTCGATATCCGCCTGATCGCGACGTCCAACCGCGACCTCGAGGCCGAGGTGCGCAAGGGCACCTTCCGCGAAGATCTCTATTTCCGCCTCAATGTCGTCGACATCCACGTGCCGCCGCTACGCGAGCGGCCCAAGGACATCGAGCCGCTCGCGGAGTTCTTCGCCAAGAAATACGCCGAGATGAACGCGGTGCCGGCCCGCCCGCTCTCGCTCGAGCTGCGCGCCAAGCTCGTCCAGCATCCCTGGCGCGGCAATGTCCGCGAATTGGAGAACACGATGCATCGCGCCGTGTTGCTGGGCCGCGGCGACGAGATCGGGGCCGACGCCGTCGCTCTCCACTCGAGCCGCGGCGCCGAGCCCGCCGACACCGCGGTCGCCGGGCGCATGGGGCTGGTCGGCCGCACCGTGGCCGACGTCGAGCGCGATCTCATCCTCGAGACCTTGCAGCATTGCCTCGGCAACCGCACCCATGCCGCAAACATCCTCGGCATCTCGATCCGCACCTTGCGCAACAAGCTGCAGCAGTATCGGCAAGAGGGCTTGTCCGTGCCGCAGCACGCCGACGCCGAGCGCGCCGCCGTCTAAGCACCGATGGCTGACACCGCCGCCACGACAACGCCTGCCGCCGATCCGCTCGGCCTGATCGCCACGCGCATCACCGGCGCGCTGAAGCGCGGCGAGATCGCGCTGGCGCTCGGCGTCGTCGCGATCCTCGCCGTGCTAATCGTGCCGATGCCGACTTGGATGCTCGACCTCAGCCTCGCTTTGTCGATCACCTTCTCGGTGCTCATCCTGATGGTCGGACTCTTCATCGAGCGGCCGCTGGAATTCTCGGCCTTCCCGACCGTGCTGTTGATGAGCACGATGCTGCGGTTGTCCCTCAACCTCGCCTCGACGCGACTGATCTTGAGCCATGGCGGCGAAGGCCCGGACGCCGCTGGCCACGTCATCCAGGCCTTCGGCGGCTTCGTGATGGGCGGCAATTTCGTCATCGGCGTGATCGTCTTCACGATCCTCGTGGTGGTGAACTTCGTCGTCATCACGAAAGGTTCGGGCCGTATCGCCGAGGTCGCTGCGCGCTTCAGCTTGGACGCCATGCCGGGCAAGCAGATGGCGATCGACGCCGATCTCTCGACCGGACTGATCGACGAGGGCAAGGCCCGCGCGCGGCGCAAGGAGCTCGAAGACGAAAGCAATTTCTACGGCGCCATGGACGGCGCCTCGAAATTCGTGCGCGGCGACGCAGTCGCCGGCCTCATCATCACCGGCATCAACATCATCGCCGGCATCTTCATCGGCGTCGGGCAAAAGAATCTCAGCTTCAGCACCGCGATCCACGATTTCACGGTCCTGACCGTCGGCGACGGTCTCGTCACGCAGATTCCGGCGCTGATCGTGTCGACCGCGGCCGGCATGCTGGTCTCGAAGGCCGGTATCAGCGGCACCACCGACAAGGCGCTCTTCGGCCAATTGAGCGCGCATCCGGCCGCGCTCGGCCTCGCCTCCTTCCTCGCCTTCTGTCTCGCGATCGTGCCGGGCGTGCCCTTCGTGCCGTTCTTGGCGCTGTCGCTCGCCACCGGCGGCGCTGCCTGGCGCGTCGTCGAGCAGCGCGACCGCAAGAAGGCCGAGGAAGAAGAAGCCGCCAAGGCCGAAAAGGAAGCGCCCAAGGAAGAGCCGACCACCGCGGCGCTGCAGATCGATCAGGTCCGGCTCGAGCTCGGCTATGGGCTCTTGAGCCTGATCAACGGCGATCACGGCACGCGCCTCACCGATCAGGTGAAGGCGTTGCGCCGCAGCCTGGCGCAAGAGATGGGCTTCATCATGCCCTCGGTGCGCATCCAGGACAATCTACAGCTCCAGGCCAATGGCTATGTCATTCGCATCAAGGAAATCGAGGTCGGCCGCGGCGACCTGAGGCCCAACATGCTGCTGGTGTTGGATCCGAAGGGCGAGCCGGTCGGTCTCGGCGGCGAGAACACGACCGAGCCGACCTTCGGCCTGCCCGCGCAATGGGTTCCGGACTCGGTGCGCGAGGAGGCGCAGTTCCGCGGCTATACCGTGGTCGAGCCGCAGACCGTCATCACCACGCATCTGACCGAGGTGGTGAAGGACAACATGGCCGAGCTGCTGTCCTACTCCGAAACGCAGAAGCTCATCGACGAGCTCGACAAGCCGCATCAGAAGCTCGTCACCGACATGGTGCCGAGCCAAATCCCGATGAGCAGCATCCAGCGCGTGTTGCAAAACCTGCTCGGCGAGCGCGTCTCGATCCGCGACCTTCCGACCATCCTCGAGGGCATCTTCGAGGCTTGCGGGGCCAGCCGCAACATCTCGATCATCACCGAGCATGTGCGCATGCGCTTGGCCCGGCAGATCTCGGATACCAACACCAACGATCTCGGCTTCATCCCGCTCGTCAGCCTGTCGCCGCAATGGGAGCAGTCCTTCGCCGAGGCTCTCGCCGGTCAGGGCGAGGAGCGCCATCTCAGCATGCAGCCCTCGCGGCTGCAGGAATTCATTCAGGCCGTGCGCACCAATTTCGAGCGCCTGGCGGCGCGCGGCGAGAACGCCGTGCTGCTGACGAGCCCGGCGATCCGCCCCTATGTGCGCTCGATCATCGAGCGCTTCCGTCCGATGACCGTCGTCATGTCGCAGAACGAGATCCACCCCAAGGCACGCATCAAGACCTTGGCGACGATCTGACAAGGGCTGACCCAGCATGCGCCTTCGAACCTTTACCGGCCGGACCACGATGGAAGCGATGGGCCTGGTGCGCGCGCATTTGGGATCGAGCGCGGTCATCGTCTCGACCCAAGAAGACGGCTATGGCGGCACGCGCGTCACCGCCGCGATCGACGAGGCCGAGGCGCCGGTCGCCACCGAGCCGCGCTCGCCCTTTGCCAAGACGATCGCCGACGCGCTCGCCTATCACGGGCTCGCGGCCGCGCCGAGCGAGGCGATCATCGCGGCCGCGACGGCACAGCCGGCCGACAACCCGCAGGCGGCGCTCGCCGCCGGGCTCGGCGCCTTCTGCCGTTTCGCGCCGTTGACGCCGAAGGATCGCCGCGCCGTGATGCTGGTCGGGCCGCAAGGCAGCGGCAAGACGGCGACCGCGGCGAAGCTCGCCGCTCGCGCGGTACTCGCCGGCGAGCGGGTCCGTCTCGTCACCACCGACCTCATCCGCGCCGGCGGCATCGCCCAGCTCGAAGCTTTCGCCAAGATTCTCGGCGCGCCGTTTCAAGCGGTCGACGGCGCACCCGCCTTGGCCGCGGCGCTGCGTGCGGCCGTCCCCGAAGAACGCATCATCGTCGACACCAGCGGCGTCAACCCGTTGAGCCTCGGCGACCGCCGCGAGCTCGACGCGCTCATCGGCGGCTGCGCCGCGGAGCCGATTCTGGTCTTCGCCGCCGGTGGCGACGCCGTCGACAGCGTCACCATGGCCGAGGCCTTCCGGGATCATGGCTGCGCCCGCGCGATCGTCTCGCGCATCGACACGGTGCGGCGTCTCGGCGCGGTCTTGACCGTCGGTCAGCTGCTCAGCCGCGGCCTCGCCGAAGCCGGCCTCGCGCCCGACATCGCCGATGGGCTGGTGCCCTGCTCGCCCACGCTCTTTGCTCGCTTGCTTTTGCCGAAAGGTTCCTCATGACGCCGGCTGTTACCGCGAAATCTTCATCTGACCCGGTCTCCGACCGGCTACCGCAAGCGCGCAACATCATCGCGGTCGCATCGGGCAAGGGTGGCGTCGGCAAGACCTGGTTCTCGATCACCTTGGCCCACGCGCTCGCCCAAGCGGGGCGGCGCACGCTGTTGTTCGATGGCGATCTCGGCCTCGCCAATGTCGACGTTCAGCTCGGCATCGCCGCGCGCGGCGAGCTCGCCCATGTCATAGCCGGCCAGACCAAGCTCGACGACATCGTGACGCCCTTTGACGGCGGCGCCGGTCGCAACGGTTTCGACATCATCGCCGGCCGTTCCGGCTCCTACAGCCTCGCCAATCTGGCGCCTGCGAAACTGGTCGCGCTGCGCAACGAGCTGCAGCGCTTCTCGCAACAATACGATTGGGTCGTGCTCGATCTCGGGGCCGGCATCGAGCGAACGGTCAGGCACATGGCGGCGCAATCCCGCGCCTGCCTGGTCTTGACCACCGACGAGCCGACGGCGATCACCGACGCCTATGCCTATATCAAGCTGACCGCGCTGGAGCGCCTCGCCGACGGCATCCGCGTGGTCGTCAACATGGCGACGAGCCAGGAGGAAGGCGACCGCAGCTACGCGACCTTGCTGCGCGCTTGCCGCGAATTCCTGAAGATCGAGCCGCCGCTCGCCGGCATCGTGCGGCGCGACGAGCAGGTCAAGGACAGCATCCGGCGCCAGTCCTCGCTGTTCCAGCGCAACCCCAATGCCGACGCGGCGCGCGACGTCGATCAGATCGCACGCCGTCTCGACAGGGAATTGCGCGGGCCGCCGACGGTGCGCGATGGCTGAACCGCTCGGCGCGAGCCTGCCGGTCAACCCGTCAAGCGGGATCGATCACCGGCTGCATCAGAGCCTGCCGGTCAATCCGGTAGCGCCGCGCCATGACGGCTCCTCGGGCGCCACCGCGGAATCCGCGCCCTCGACCGAGTTCCACCTCGGCACCACGGTCGAAGCCCTGGTGCGCGGCCCGCCTGCCACGCCGAGCGCGACGGCGCTGCCGATCGGCACCAAATTGCTCTTGCGCATCGTCGCCTTGCCGCCCGCGCCGCCGCCCGCGCTGCTGATCGGGCGCGTGATCGAGAGCGGCGGTCCCGAGACGCTCGTCGATACGGCGTTCGGTTTGCTTGCCGTGCAGCGGCGCCTCGCCCTGGCGCCGGACACCATGATCGCCTTCGAGCAGCTCGAGCAAATCCCGCCCGAAACTACGGACGATCCGTCCTTGTCCACCATCAGCGGCTGGCCGGCGCTCGACGAAGCGATCGTCAGCCTTGCCGCGGCCGCGCCCGAGATGGCGGCGCAACTACGCACGCTGCTCGCGCCCCAATCCGGCGCGCAGCTGACAGGTACCCTGCTCTTCCTTCTCGGCGCGCTCTACCACGGCGATTGGCCGGCCAGCGCGCTCGGCGCGACGCTTCACGGCGTGACGCGCGAAGATTTGGCCAAGCGCATCGCCGAGGATGCGGACCGTTTCCGCCGCCTCGCCGATGACGCGGCGACCGGCGAATGGCGCGTGCTGACGCTGCCACTG
>JBJKPV010000363.1:0-3241 GCA_046706015.1 Allostellaceae bacterium
GCGGCGCGTATGGAAGGGACGGCTGGCAAGGCCTAGCATCCCTCGCGGTGTGCCGCTCGCCGCGATGCGGCGGTCCTTTGCAAAGGGAGGGAGAAGATGCCTGCCGACAAACTGCCTGGTGGCAAGAACGTCAAAGTCGAGATCGAGGACGGGATCGCCTGGGTCGCGCTCAACCGGCCCGAAAAGCGCAACTGCATGAGCCCCGCGCTCAACGATGAGATGGTCGAGGTCTTGGATGCGCTCGAGATCAATGACGCCTGCAAGGTGCTCGTCCTGACGGGAACCGGTGAGGCGTTCTCCGCGGGCATGGATCTGCGCGAGTTCTTCCGCGCTCAGGACGGGTTGCCCTATGTGAAGCAGATGCGCGTTCGGCGCTCGGCGCATATCTGGCAATGGGCCCAGCTTGCACATTTCGCCAAGCCCACCATCGCCATGGTCAATGGCTGGTGCTTCGGCGGCGCCTTCACGCCGCTCGTCGCCTGCGACCTCGCGATCGCCGCGGACGAGGCGCAATTCGGCCTGTCCGAGATCAATTGGGGTATCATCCCCGGCGGCGCCGTCACCAAGGCCTGCGTGGCGACGATGAGCCTGCGGGACGCGATGTATTACATCCTCACCGGCGAAACCTTCAGCGGCAAGCAAGCGGCCCAGATGCGTCTCGTCAACGAATCGGTGCCGAAAGCGCAGCTCCGCGAGCGCACCACGGCACTGGCAAAGGCCCTGATGGGCAAGAATCCGCATACGCTGCGCGCGTGTAAGGAAGCCGTTCGCGGCGTCGTGCCGATGTCCTTCGAAGAGTCCTTCGACTATCTCGGCGCGAAAAGCGCGCAGCTTCGGCTCGTCGATGACGAGAATGGCCGTACCCAGGGCATGACTCAGTTCCTCGATGAGAAATCCTACCGGCCGGGCCTCGGCCCGATGCATCGCGGCAAGAAATAGCCGCGAGCCCGGAGTTTCAGAGATGGCCGAGATCAATATCGCGCGGCTGATGCGGCCGCGCTCGGTCGCGATCGTCGGCATATCGCCCGAGCCGAGCTCGGCCGGGTTCCTGCTGCTGCGCAATCTCGAGCAATTTGCCTATTCGGGCGCGATCCACTTGGTCAGCCGCAATCGCAGCGATATCAACGGCCGCGCTTGCGTCAAGACCATCGACGATCTGCCCGAAGGCGTCGACGCGGTGATGCTGCTCATTCCGCGGGTTGCGATCGAGGACGCCGTCAAGGCTTGCGCGCGCCGCGGCGTCGGCGGCATCGTCATCTTCGCCGCCGGCTTCGGCGAGGCGGGCGGCGAATGGAAGGCGGCGCAGGACCGGATCGCGACGATCGCCGAAGAAGCCGGGATCGCGCTGTGCGGGCCCAATTGCCTCGGCATCGTCGATTTCCTCCATCGCATTCCGCTCACCTTCTCGGCCCAGCTCGGCGATCCGCTCGACGCACCGGCCGGTGTTGCCGTGGTGGCGCAAAGCGGCGGGCTCGCTGGCGTGGTGCGGGTGGCGCTCAACGCCAAGGGTATCCCCGTCACCTGCACGGTCTCGACCGGGAACGAGGCAGTGCTCGGGCTCGAGGATTACATCGGCCATCTGATCGAAGATCCGACCACTCGGGTCGTCACTGCCTTCGCCGAGCAGATCCGCAAGCCGCAGCGCTTTCTCGCCGTGGCGGCGCGGGCGCGCGAGCTCACCAAGCCGATCGTGCTGCTCCATGCCGGGCGCAGCGCGGCAGCGCAGGAATCGGCCAAGTCGCATACCGGCGCCATGGTCGGCGATTATGCCGTGATCGAGACCGTGCTCGCGCATAGCGCCGTCATCCATGTGGAAAGTCTTGAAGAGCTGGTGGACGTGTCGGAGCTGCTGATGCGCTTCCCGACGCCGCCGACCAAGGGCTGCGCCATGGTGACCGATTCGGGCGCGGTCAAAGGCATGACGCTCGACTTTTGCGACAAGCTCGGCCTCGACCTGCCGCCGCTCTCGCCCGCGCTCGCGGCGAAACTGCAAGCCGAATTGCCGGAATTCGTCGGCGCGACCAACCCGCTCGATCTCACCGCGCAGGCGATCACCCATCCCGACATGTACGAAAAGACGATGACGCCGCTGCTGGCGGATGATGCCTATGGCAGCCTGGTGCTCACGGCGATCATCTCCTCGGCGAGCGATTTCGCGCTCGCCAAGGGCCGCGCCTCGCTGAAGCCGATGCTCGGCGCGAGGAAGCCGGTGATCTACGCCATGCTCGGCGACGAGGCCGATGTGCCGCCAAACCTGATCGAGGAAGCGCGCGCCGGCAACGTTCCTTTCTTTCGCTCGCCGGAGCGTGCGCTGCGCGCGTTGGCGCGGATGACCGAGTATGGGCGGGCGCTTGAGCGCGCGAAGGCGCGTGCCGCCGCGCGCGCGATTTCGGCGCCGCCTCTGCGGGAGCGCGGCACGCTGACCGAGCATCGCAGCAAGGCCTATCTCGCGGCATGCGGGATCGCGATGCCGCGCGGCAGGCTCGCCCAATCGCTCGCCGAGGCGAAGGCGATCGCTGCGGAGATCGGGTTTCCGGTCGCGCTCAAGCTGCAAGCAGGCGCGCTCGCGCATAAGAGCGACGCGGGCGGCGTCATCCTTCATATCGGGGACACGCCGCTCCTCGAGGCGGCCTGGGAAAAGTTGCAGCAGGTCGCGCGTCAGCACAATCTCGCGATGGACGGCGTTTTGGTCGAGCAGATGGCCAAGCACGGCACCGAGACCATCGTCGGCGCGCGGCGCGATGCGCAATGGGGGCCGGTGGTCTTGGTCGGTTTGGGCGGCATTTGGGCCGAGGCCTTGAGCGACGTGCGCATCCTGCCGGTCGGGCTGAGCGAGGCGGAGATCGCGGACGAAATCCGCCATCTGCGTGGCGCGAAGCTGCTTGCCGGGATGCGCGGGGCGCCGCCGGCCGACGTCGGTGCACTTGCGCACACAGTCAGCCTCATCGGCGCGATCATCGCCGCGCGACCCGAGATCCAAGAGATCGAGATCAACCCGCTCGCGGTTCACGCGGCGGGAGAAGGCGCGCTCGCGCTCGACGCGTTGATTGTCACCGCGTAGCACCGGCGCGTCAGCGCCTTCGTGCGAAGCAAACAAAACCGCCTCCCGCGCCTCGCGGGAGGCGGGGTGATGTCATGCGATGATCCGACCGATCACTTCGGCGGATGCATTTCCTTCCACGGATCCTTGACCATCTTGAAGGTCTCGAAATCGACATTGGCGAGTTTGCCGTTCACCTTC
>JBJKPV010000364.1:0-7199 GCA_046706015.1 Allostellaceae bacterium
GCCGGAAGGCTCATATCGACGGCGAGGCTCGACACCATGGATTGTGCGCCCAGCAACACGCGGTAGGCGCGCCGGTTCGGATCGAGCATCGATTCAGGGATTCTCGAGGCTCAGCACGCCGCGATCGTAATCGTAGGCGAAGAGCTCCGCGTAGCGGCCCCAATTGATCACGGTCTCGAGCACGCGCTGCGCTTCTTCCTCGCTCAGATGATCCTCGAGCTCGCCGAGGAACCGGCCCTCTGGTGCAGCGTGGCCCGGCCGCTCGTCGAGCACGCGGCGGATATGGACGATGAAGCCGATATTGCGCATGAGCGAGTCGGCGAAGATCTGCTTGCGGCGCTGGAGATCGGCATCGACGAAGCTGCGCCCGACGGGCGTGATCTCGATATCGCCGCCGCCGACCTGGGCAAAGCCAAGCAGCTGCAGTGCCTCGATCAGCACCATGAGATCATCGGTGGCGAGATTCTCGTTATCGGCCAGATGCGGCAGGTCGGCGCGGCCGTTGAAGGGGGCAGCGGTCAAAGCATCGAGCAAGCCGACCAGCTGCTGAATCGAGGCATCGGGCAGGCGATATTGCATGCTGAGCGTGTCGGCACGCGCCCCACGCCGCGTCGCGTCGCGCCCCGCGGCCGTGGTCAAAAGCGTATAGACCTCGTCGACGATGCGGCGGAAGGCGGGCGCCGACCACTCGCGAGGGCGCGGCATCGGCACCGGGATCTCGGCACGGATGCAGCCCGGGTCGCTGCCGAAGACGATGATGCGATCGGCAATCTCGACCGCTTCCTCGATATTGTGCGAGACGAAGATGATGCCCTTGGTCGGGACCCGCCGGTCGCCCCACAGATCCATGATGTCGCCGCGCAAGGTCTCGGCGGTGAGCACGTCGAGAGCCGAGAAGGGCTCGTCAAGCAGCAGCACATCGGGATTGACAACGAGGGCACGCGCGAAGCCGACGCGCTGGCGCATGCCGCCGGAAAGCTCTTTTGGATAAGCAGATTCGAAACCGTCGAGGCCGATGAGATCGATCGCGGCGATGGCGCGCTTGCGCCGCTCCTCGCGCGGCACGCCTTGCGCCTCGAGGCCCAGCTCGACATTGCCGAGCACGGTGAGCCAGGGAAAGAGCGCGAAGCTCTGAAACACCATGGCAATGCCTTGCGCGGGACCGTGGAGCGTCTGGCCGCGATAACGCACCATGCCCTCGGTAGGCGGCGTCAGCCCGGCGACGATGCGCAGGAAAGTCGATTTGCCCGAGCCCGACTTGCCGAGGATGGCGACGATCTCGCCCTCCTTGAGCGCAAAATCAACATGGTCGAGCACCAGCCGCCCGGCATGGTCGGGCTGGCGATAGGTTTTGCAGACGCCCGCCGCCGTGATGAGGTTGGCGTCGGTCGTGGTGGGAGCGATCGTATCCATGGTCAATCGAGCCGCGACCGCTCCTCGGCGAGGTTGTAGAGCCGCCGCCACAGCAGCCGGTTGAATAAAAGAACGTAGAGGCAGAGCACCGTAACGCCCAGCGCAAGGCGGGGGAAGTCGCCTTTTTCGGTCATCTCCGCGATGTAGGAACCGATGCCCGTGGCTTGCAGCGTCGTGTGCCCCCATTGCGCCACCTCGGCGACGATCGAGGCATTCCACGAGCCGCCCGACGCCGTCACCGCGCCGGTGACGAGGGCGGGCAGAATGCCGGGCAGCACCAGGCGGCGCCACCACAGCACGTTGCGCACGCCGAAATTGCCGGCGACGAGCTGATAATCGGTCGGCAGCGCCAAGGTCCCGGCGATGACGTTGAAGAGGATGTACCACTGCGTACCGAGGATCATCAGCGGCGAGAGCCAGATTTCGGGATTGAGCTTGTAGACGACGATCGCCGACACGAAGATCGGAAAGAAGAGATTGGCGGGAAAAGCCGCGAGAAATTGAATGATCGGCTGCACCTGACGCGCGAGGCGCGGCCGAAGCCCGATCCACACGCCGATCGGGACCCAGACCAGGGCCGCGAGCGCGATCAGCACGATAACCCGCGTGAGCGTCGCAAGCCCAAGCAGAACGACGCGCAGCACCTCGTGCCAACCGACCTCGGCATGGATGTAGCGCGCCATCTCGAAGAGCGCGCCAGCGGCCACCGCGAGCAAGGCGGCGTTCCATAGCGCGTCACCGAGCAGGGAGCGGCCGCGCGAGACAGTGGGGCGTATCGATGGACGCGGAAGGTGCCGGCTCGCACGGCCCAAAAGCGCAATAGCGCGATCGGCGCCCTCGACGAGCAGCCTGATGACACGCGCCCGCTGCACCATGACGAGGAACCAGGGCGGCTCGATCTCGTCGCCGCTGATTTCCTCGACGCGAAAGCGCTGCGCCCAGGCGAGCAGCGGGCGGAACAGAACCTGATCGTAGATCAGGATCAACACCAGCATGGTAAGGATGGCGTAGGCGACGGCACCGAGATCGCGGCGGTCGATCGCGAGCGAGATATAGGATCCGATGCCGGGCAGCAGCACCTTGTTGTTGGCGACGCTGATCGCCTCGCTCGCCACCACGAAGAACCAGCCGCCCGACACCGACATCATCATGTTCCAGATCAGTTGCGGCAGGGCGAAGGGCACTTCGAGCTGCCAGAAGCTCTGCCAGGGCGACAGGTGATACATCCGCGCCGCCTCACGCAGATCGCTCGGCACGGTGCTGAACGATTGATAGAGGCTGAACGTCATGTTCCAGGCCTGGGAGGTGAAGATGGCGAAGATCGCCGCGCATTCGTAACCGAGAAGGCTGCCTGGAAAGAGCGCGATAAACCCCGTGACCGTGATCGACAGGAAACCCAGGATCGGCACGGATTGCAGGATATCGAGAATGGGGATGAGGATCTTTTCCGCCCGCTTGCTCTTGGCCGCGACCGCCGCATAGGCAAGGCTGAATACGAGCGAAGCGATCAGCGCCGCGACCATGCGCAGCACGGTGCGGATTCCGTATTCGGGCAGATAGCGCGGATCGAGCGAGATTTGCAGCGACTGTCCCGGGTGATAGGGCACGCTCATTTGCTGGCTCGCCCAGGCGATCAGCATGATGGCGCCGATCACCAGCGGCAGGGCGATCCCGTCCCAATAGCCGGGCCTCAGGCGCGACGGCCACGCGACGATGGGCAAGCCCCAGCGTTGTTGCATCCTCCGAACCCGTCCTTCGATTGTGCGGCGTCGCAGGCGCGGGTGTAGCCAAACTTCGTGACGAGCGAAAGACGCAACCACCGCGGCGCGATATTAGCGGGCGGGGCGCGAAGCGGTCCTCCTAGCGAGGCTAGGCTTGTCGCCGCTGCCGGTCGGCGGAGGCGGCGAGCGGCTCGGGAGATGCAGGCGCGGACGTGTCCGGCGGCGAGGCTGCCGCGACGTCGCCGATCCCGACGATGCGGGCCAGCGGCAAGAATGCCTTGACCGTGGTGCCCCGACCAGGCTCGCTGTCGATCACCAGCTTGCCGCCATGGAGCTCGACCATGGCCGCGGCGAGGGGCAAGCCGAGGCCGGTGCCGTTATGGGTGCGGTTGAGCGCGCTGTCGACTTGGACGAAGGGCTGCAGCACGCGCGGCAGGTCGCCGGGTGCGATGCCGATGCCGGAATCGCGCACGGCAACGAAGAGGCCGCGCTCGCTGTCGACGCCCATCGCGATCGTTATTTTGCCGCCCTGCTCGGTGAATTTGATCGCGTTCGACAGGAGATTAAGCAGGATCTGCTTCACCTTCAGCCGGTCGCAGAAGACGAAGGGAGGCATGTCAGGAAGGTCGGTTTCGAGCGCGAGGCCCGCGCTTTCGACGCGCGGGCTCACCAGCCGTGCGACCGTGCGCACGACATTGGCGATGTCGACCGTGTCCTCGAGCAGCTCGAGCCGCCCGGCCTCAGCCTTCGACAGATCGAGGATCTCGTTGATGAGGCGCAGCAAATCGGTGCCGGCGTCGAAGATGTCCTTGAGGTAGCCGAGATAATCGGAGTTGCCGACCGGCCCGCGCGCGCCGTTCAGCATGAGCTCGGAGAAGCCGATGATCGCATTCAAGGGCGTGCGTAGTTCGTGGCTGACATTGGCGAGAAACTCGGTCTTGGCCCGGCTCGCCGCCTCGGCCGATTCCTTGGCCGCGCGCAGCGTCTCATAGGCGGACCGGTTCTCGGCTTCGAGCCGGTGCCGCTCGAAGGCCCGGTCGAGTGCCGCCATCAGCTCGTCGGGCTCGCAGTTCTTGTCGCAATAATCGTAGGCGCCCTTACGCAGCGCGTTGATGGTCGTCTGCGTGTCGGCATGCGCCGTCATCATCACGACGACGAGGTCGGGCTGTTCGCCCTTGAGGCGGGCGAGGAGCTCGACGCCGGAAAGGCCACGCAACCGCACATCGATCAGCGCGACCGCAGGCGTGTAGCGCTTCAGCGCGATCAGCGCGCTGTCCGGCCGGTCGGCGACCACGGGCGCGTAACCCGCGGGGAGCAAGATGTCCGCGATCGATTCGGCAAATTCCTGATCATCGTCGACGATCAGGATCCGGCGCAGCGCGGTTGCGACAGTTTCAGCCATGAGCGGCTGGCGGAGCCCCGGTTGCCGCGGCGATGGCGTGGATCAGATCCTGCGGATCGAAGGGCTTGAGCAGGATTCCCTGATCGACCGGGCGAAGCCCGGCCATCGCTGCGGTCTTCTCGCTCGGGAAGCCGGTGACGAAGATGGTCGGGATCGATTTTCCCGCTTCCTCGAGCTTCAGATAGACCTCAACGCCGGTAAGCAGCGGCATGGCAAGATCGAGGATCAGGCAATTGACGCCTTCTTTGCCGGCCTTTTCAAGCGCCTCCTGCCCAGTCGAGGCCACCTCCACGCGATAACCGTGTTGCATCAGGATGGCTTTGAGGCTCTCGGCGAAATCGGGATCGTCATCCGCAACCAGCACGAGACCACGCTTCATCTCGTCGAGCACTTTCAGCAGATCGGTGATCGCGAAAGGCTTGCGCAGGACACCGAGCGCACCGTTCGCCATTGCCTGCGAGATCAGCTGCTCGACGCTGTACCCGGTCATCATCATGACCTTGGCGTTGGGCCTGATCTTCTTGAACTCGAAAAAGGTCTCGACGCCGTTCATGCCCGGCAGCTTGACGTCCATGAACACGATGTCGAAATCCTGCTCGCGAAACAGCTTAACGCCAGCCTCGCCGCTGAACGCGGCCTCGACGGTGTGACCGCGCATGCTCAGGATGTCGACGATGCTCTCGGCATGGTCGCGATCATCGTCGATGACCAAAACGCGCTTGCTCATGCTGCGATCTCCTCGCTTTCCATGGCCGTCTGCAGATGGATGGTGACCCGCGTGCCCTTGCCCGGCTCGCTGTCGATCGTGATCGAGCCCCCGTGGAGCTCGATGATCTGCTTCACCACCGGCAGCCCGAGGCCGGTACCGAAGCTCTTGGTGCTGAAGAGCGGCTCGAACACTTTGGACAGGACGTCGCTCGGGATGCCGCCGCCCGTATCCTCGATTGTCAATTCGAAACGGTCGCCCGCACACCGCGTGCTCACGGTGATGGCGCGCTCAGGCGACGTCTCCGAGATCGCCTGAGCGGCGTTCTCGACGAGGTTGATGACCACCTGCCGCATGCGTTCGGGATCAATGGCGACATGGCAGTCCGCATCGAGCTTCTTGGCGAGCGCGATGTCGGCGGGGAGGCGCTGTTCGTTCAGCACCTCCTCGAGCCAAGGATCGGGCGCGACCACGCTGCGATGCAGCTCTCGGATGCGCGTGTAATCGAGCAAATCATTGATGATCCGGTCGCAGCGCTCGATGCTGCGCTCGACACGGCCGAGCGGGCGATCGAGATTGATGCCGCCGGTGGCGGCTGTGTCCCTCACCACGAAGAGCGTATTGCGAATGGCGCTCAGCGGGTTGCGCAGTTCATGCGCCATGGTGGCGGTGAGCTGACCCAGTGCCGACAAACGCTCTTTCCTGACGAGCTCGGACTGCGCGGCCTGAAGCGCCGCGGTGCGCTCCTCGACGCGGCGTTGCAGCTCGACCTCGAGCTCGACCTCTGTGGTGACGTCGCGCCCGGCGCCGCGGTAGCCGCGGAATTTGCCGTTCGCGTCGAACACCGGCTTGCCGCTGATGCTGACATGGATGATGCGGTGATCGGGCAGCTCGCGCTGGAAGCGGAAATTCTGGAAGGACCGCCGCGCCGCGAGATCGGCATCGTGCGTCGCCCATTGCGCTTCGCTCACGCCGAGCTTGACGGTCTCGCGGCGCGTCTTGCCGAGATCATTCTCGCTTGTGATCTGGGACGCGCGGGCGCCGCGCATGAAATGAACGAAGCGCAGATTCTCGTCCTGCTCCCAGAACCAATCGGAGGTCGCCTCCGCGAAATCGCGAAAGCGGGCTTCACTTTCGGCCAGCCGCGCCTCGGCGGCTTCGCTTTCCAACGCCTTGCGATAGAGCGCGATGGCAAAGGAAAGGCCGATCGCCGCCATGGCGAGGAAGATCGCCGCGCCCAGGCCGAACGCCTGGAGGAAGCTGCTGCGCAGGAAGCCGGCCATTGGGATGTCGGCGACGAAGGCGCCCATCATCTCGTTCAAACGCCAGGGCGCTTGGCCGGCTTGCAGGAGACCGTTATGGCAATCGACGCAGCTTTGCTCATGCGCGATCGAGGGATAGACGGTGCGGAAGATGCGTCCGGCGCGCGCATCCAAGATCTTGGTGACCGGCTTCGGCGACGGCGCGGTCGCAAGCGCCCTGATCGTGTCCGCCATTTCCGAATCGAGCGGCGAGGTTTTGACGGCGCGTCCCGGCACCCCGACCCAGGACAAACGCATGACGTTGGACTGGCCGCGCGTCTGGTTAAAGGCGGCGATCGAGGCCGCGCGGAACGTGGCCGGAACCGGCGCATGGCCGCCGAGCTTGCCGCGCAGGGTCGCATATTCATTGACGAAAGCGTCGACGAAGCGCAGCGCCGTGATGTTCTCGGCGCTCTTTTGCTGCTCGAACCAACCGAGATTCTCGGCGTAGAGCCCATAACCTGCGCCCGCCGCCAGGAGCTGGGATACGCACAGGAAAAGGATGAATCCTTGACCTGACCGCGAGCTTAGGAAATGGGCCCAACGTGCGACGCGTGTCACTGCCAGGCCCCCATACGACAATAAGTCGCCGCGATGATGGGCCGGGGCTACTTAATGACGAATTAACGAAAATATGCGGAACCCGCGCCGCAACC
>JBJKPV010000365.1:0-3896 GCA_046706015.1 Allostellaceae bacterium
CAGGCGAAAGACGCGGAGTGGGCCGCCGCGATCACGGAGGTACCGGCTGCGACGATCCGCGCGCTCGCCCGGCGCATGGCGGCGACGCGCACCATGCTCTCCTGCTCCTGGTCGTTGCAGCGCGCCGATCATGGCGAGCAGCCTTATTGGGCGCTGATCCTGTTGGCGGCGGCGCTTGGTCAGATCGGCCTGCCCGGCGGCGGTTTCGGCTTCGGCTATGGTTCGTCGGCGAATATCGCCGAGCCGCCGCTTGCCTTCGCCCCGCCAATGATGGAAGGGCTGCCCAACCCGGCCAAGCTCGCGATCCCCGCAGCGCGCATCGCCGATTGCCTGCTCGAGCCCGGCGCGACCTATCAGTCCAACGGCGCGACGCAGACCTATCCCGATATTCGCCTGGTCTATTGGGCCGGCGGCAATCCCTTCCATCATCATCAGGATCTCAACCGGTTGCGACGCGCCTGGGCGCGGCCCGAGACGATCATCGTGCATGAGCCGTGGTGGACGGCGACGGCGCGCTTCGCCGACATCGTGCTGCCGGCGACGAGCTCGCTCGAGCGCAACGATATTGGCGCCGGCGGCCGCGACGCCTACGTCATCGCCATGCACAAGGCGATCGAGCCACTCGGGCAGGCGCGCGACGATTTCGCGATCTTCACCGAGCTCGCGCGCCGGCTTGGCTGCGAGGCCGCTTACACGGAAGGCCGCGACGAGATGGGCTGGCTGCGTCATCTCTATGGCCGCTTCCGCGAGGGCGCGCGCACCAACGCGGCGCTCCCCGCGTTCGACGAATTCTGGGCCAAGGGCTGGCTCGAGATCCCGCGCCGCAGCGATGAATATGTCCTGTTCGAGCAATTCCGCGCCGATCCCGCGGCGCATCCGCTCAACACGGAATCGGGAAAGATCGAACTCTATTCGCCGCGTATCGCCGGCTTCGGCTATGAGGATTGCCCGCCTCATCCGAGCTGGCTCGAGCCGGCGGAATGGCTCGGCGGCGCATCCGCTGCGGACTATCCGCTCCATCTCGTCTCGAGCCAACCGCATTACCGGCTGCACAGCCAGATGGATGTCGGCCCGGTCAGCGCCCGCGGCAAGATCGGGGGCCGCGAGGCGATCGCGATCAATCCCGCGGATGCGCAGGCGCGCGGCATCGTCGATGGCGATATCGTTCGCGTGCACAATGCGCGTGGTGCCTGCCTTGCCGGCGCGGTTGTGACGGACGACGTGCGGCCGGGCGTCGTGCGGCTCTCCTGCGGCGCCTGGTACGATCCAGCGGATAGTGCCCCTGACGCGATTTGCGCCCATGGCAATGCCAATGTCTTGACCTATGATCGGGGGACGTCGCGTGTCGGCCAAGGACCGAGCTCGGCCACGGCCTTGGTCGAGATCGAGAAGGTCGAAGGCACGGTGCCGCCGGTGCGCGCCTTCGTGCCGCCGTCGACGGCGCCGAATGCGGGTATAGCCTGAGGGAGGCGACGGCCTCCCGGATCGCGAGGAAACCATGTCTCCGGACGAGCATGATCACGGCCACGCTCATTCCCACACGCATGACGGCGATCATCCCGCCGGATCGGAATTGTCCGAGATGCAGCTGCGCGTGCGCGCGCTCGAGACCGTGCTCACCGAGAAAGGCTATGTCGATCCCGCGGCGCTCGATCGCATCGTCGAAGCTTATGAGACGCGGATCGGGCCGCATATTGGCGCGCGCATCGTCGCCAAGGCGTGGAGCGATCCGAAATTCAACGAGCGCCTCATCGCCGATGCGACCGCGGCGGTCAACGCCGAGGGATCGCTCGGCCGCGTCGGCGAGCATCTGATCGCGGTCCAGAACACCGCGCGCCGCCATAACATGGTCGTCTGCACCTTGTGTTCCTGCTATCCCTGGGAAGTGCTCGGCCTGCCGCCGGTCTGGTACAAATCCGCCGCTTATCGCTCGCGCGCCGTGATCGATCCGCGCGGCGTCTTGAAGGATTTCGGCGTGAGCCTGCCATCCGAGACCGAGATCCGCGTCTGGGATTCGACCGCCGAGACGCGCTTCCTCGTCGTGCCGCAACGCCCGGCCAGGACCGAGGGATGGAGCGCCGAGCGCCTCGCGAGCCTGGTGACGCGTGACAGCAAGGTCGGGACCGGCTTCGCCAAAGACCCAAGCGAGGCGGCGCGATGAACGCCGTTCACGACATGGGCGGCATGCAGGATTTCGGCCCGGTGCGCCCGGAAGCGAACGAGCCGGTCTTTCACGCGCGCTGGGAAGGCCGCGTGCTCGCGATGCAGCGCGCCATGGGCTATGTCGGCTTGTGGAACATCGACATGTCGCGCTTCTCGCTCGAGCAGCTGCCGCCGCATATCTATCACGGCGTGACCTATTACGAGAAATGGGCGCTCGGCCTCGAAAGCCGGCTGATCGAGCACGGGCTGATCGGCACCGATGAGCTCGAAGCCGGTCATGCGCGGCGCCCTGGCAGGAACTTGCAGCGCACGCTTCAGGCCGACGCGGTCGACGGCACGCTGACACGTGGCTCCTATGCGAGGCCCGCGTCATCGCCGCCGCGTTTTGCACCGGGCGCGTCGGTGCGCGCGCGCAATATCAACCCCGTCTCGCATACGCGCCTGCCGCGCTATGCACGCGGTCATGTCGGAACGGTCGAGGCGGTGCGCGGCTGTCACGTCTTTCCCGACGCGGTGGTGGCGGGCCAGGGTGAGAAACCGCAATGGCTTTACACCGTGGTTTTCACGGGAAGCGAGTTGTGGGGCGAGGAAGCCGATCCCGCGCTCAAGGTCTCGATCGAAGCCTTCGAGCCTTATCTGGAGCCGGCATGAGCGCGCCCGCTACTGCCAAAGCCGTCGATGCGCCGCTCGACAACCTACCGCGCGACGCCGAGGGCCCCGTCTTCCGTGAGCCCTGGGAAGCGCAAGCCTTTGCGATCGCGGTGGCGCTCAAGGAGCGCGGCGTCTTCACCTGGAACGAATGGGCGGCGACGCTCGGCGACGAGATCAAGCGCGCCCAGGCGGCGGGCGATCCCGATACCGGCGAGACCTATTACCGGCATTGGCTCAACGCGCTCGAACGCATCGTCGCGGAGAAAGGCCTGGCCCATTCGACGACGCTCGCGCATCTGCGCGCGGCTTGGGACCGTGCCGCCAAGGCGACGCCGCATGGCACGCCGATCGTGTTGCCGCGAGAAGATTTGTCCGATCTCGACTAGTCGCGACAAGGACCTTGCACGAAGGCCATTGCCGCCACGCAATGGTCGTCTGACCAGAAGCCGCCACCCAAACGGAGGAAGACCATGGATACGCCCACGAAGCTCCGCCCCGCCGACAAATACGTCACCATCGACGGGCTCAAGATGCGCTATATCGAGGAAGGCCAGGGCACGCCCCTTCTACTCATGCATGGCGCGTCGCTTGGCTCCTCGGCCGATGTCTTCATCCGCAATCTTGGGCCCTTCGCGGCTGCAGGGTTCCGCGCCATCGCCTTCGATTTCCCGGGCTTTGGGCTGAGCGAGGTGGGCGCCGATCTCTCGCTGGCCTATCAACGCGACGCGGTGCCGAAATTCATCGACGCGCTGGGGCTCGATCGCGTCGCGCTGATCGCGCATTCGCGTTCCGGCTCGATCGCCGTGGAATTGGCGCTTAAGGAACCACGGCGCTACACGCATCTCGTCGTTCACGGCACCGGGACCTTGCTGCCGCCGCTGCCCGACGATCTCGAGGGCCGCTACGCGCAGGTGGCGCAGCGCGTCGACCGGCAAATGGCGGTGACGCCGCCGACACTCGAAGACACGCGCAAGCTGATGCAGGCGGACCTCTATCACACCGAGCTGGTCACGCAAGACGAACTCGCGCGGCGCCACAGCCGCAGCATCGGCACGGCTTTCGAGACCTTTACCAAGCGCGCG
>JBJKPV010000366.1:0-3304 GCA_046706015.1 Allostellaceae bacterium
CACCACCCGCCTGAAGCTCGATGCGCTCACCTCGCCGCATTGGACGCGCGCCTTCCTGCGCACCGGCGTGCCGCGCTTCGTCAATCTCGTCCCCTATATGGGCGCCGATACCGGCATCGAGGCGGCCGCGGCTTTCCAGCAGCGCGAAGGCGGCGGCGCCTTCACCTGGGAGGAGGTCGCGCGCTATCGCGACAAATGGAAAAAGCCCTTGCTGGTGAAAGGCGTGCTCCACCCCGAGGATGCGGAGAAAGCGGTCGCGCTCGGGCTCGAGGGCATCGTCGTCAGCAATCACGGCGGCAGACAGATCGAGGCGCTTCCGGGTCCGATCGATATGGTGCCGGCGATCGCGGCTGCGGTCGGCAAGCGCGCGACCATCCTCTATGACAGCGGCGTTCGCAGCGGCGTCGATGTCGCGCGGGCGATCGCGCTCGGCGCCGATGCGTGTCTGGCGGGCAAAGCGTTCCTTTGGAGCCTCGGCGCCTTGGGCGAGAAGGGTCCCGCGCATATGATCAACATCTTCGTCGACGAGCTGCGCGCGACATTGGGTCAGCTCGGTTGTCCGACCGTGGGTGACCTGCGGGACGTGCCGGTTCGCCATCCCGGCGCTTATCGCGCGGAGGATTTCATCGCCCGCCGGTGATCTTCGCATCGCCCTTCATCAGCGCGTCGTGCGGAAGCGCGACGCATTGCGCGTGATAAACTCCGCAACATGAGCGAAATCCCTGTCCTGATTGCCGGCGCCGGGCCCGTCGGCCTCACCCTCGCGCTCGATCTCGCCTGGCGCAACATCCGCAGCGTGCTGGTCGAGCCGCTCACGGAGGTGCAGCGCCATCCGCGCGCGATTTCGATCGGCGTCAGGACGATGGAGCATTTCCGGCGTCTCGGCCTCGACCAGAAGACGATCGATGCCGGCGTGCCGCGCAGCCGCGCGCTCGACGTGATCTATCGGACGCGGATGCTCGGGCGCGAGGTGTTTCGCTTCGCGATCCCGTCGATCGACGCGCTTGCCCATGACCGCGAGCGGCTCGCCCGCGCGACTCCCGAGATCGCCGCCTCGCCCTATTACAAGACCTGGACCGCGCAAGCGCCGCTCGAGCGCATGCTGCGCGCCGACGTCGCGCGATCGGATTTGATCGCGACGCGCTATGGCTGGCGGCTCGAACGCTTTGTCGAAAAGGAGCACGGCGTTAGGGCTGAGCTCGTCGAGCTGGCAACAGGCAGGCGCGAGGATGTCGAGGCGCGCTATCTGGTCGGCAGCGACGGCGCCAACAGCGCGGTGCGGACCGGCCTCGGCATCGCGCTCTCGGGCCGCGGCACCTTGGGCGAGGCCGCCGGGCTTTATTTCAAGGCGCCCGAATTGGCGGCGCGGCTCGGCCCCAATCCGGGCGTGATGTACTGGATCCTGGCGCCGGGTTGCGGCGGCGTGATCTATACGATCGATGGTGGCGATGAATGGGTCTTCAACCGCTATTACGCGGCGGGTGAAGGCGAGAGTGGCGAGGATCCCGACGACCTCATCCGGCCCGCAATCGGCGCCGATATCGCGGTCGAGCTCTTGTCCGCGCAACCTTGGCTGCCGCGCCAGCTCGTCGCCGATCGCTACGGCAGCGCGCGCTCTTTCCTCGCCGGCGATGCGTGCCATCTCTTCGTGCCGACCGGCGGCTTCGGCATGAATACCGGGATCGGCGATGCGGTCGATCTCGCCTGGAAAATCGCGGCATGTATCGAGGGCTGGGGCGGGGCGGACCTCTTGGCGAGCTACGAGGCGGAGCGCCGGCCCGTCGGCCTCTACAACACGTTGGAAGCCGCCGAGAATTACGACAAGAGCGGCGCAATCCGCGTGCCGGTGGCGATCGAGGATGAGGGGCCAGCGGGCGACGCGGCGCGGGAAGCGGTGGCCGCCATACTGCCGCCCAAGATCAAGCATTTCGCGCCGATCGGCGTGCATCTCGGCTATCGCTACGAGAACTCGCCGCTGATCGTGCCCGACGGCACGCCACCCTTGCCGCTCGATCCCGTGCGCTATGTGCCGAGCGCGCGGCCGGGCTCACGCGCGCCGCATGCCTGGATCGCGCCGGGCAAATCAACCCTCGATCTGTTCGGTGCGGGCTTCACTTTGCTGCGGTTCGGCGACACCGGCGGGGAAGTGCTGGTCGAGGCGGCACGCGATGCGAGGATGCCGCTCACCCCCGTCGATATCGCGGATCGCGGCATCGCCGCGCTTTATGGGCACAAGCTCGTGCTGGTGCGGCCGGACGGGCATGTCGCCTGGCGCGGCGATACGGCGCCCACGGAGCCGCGCGCGATCATCAATCGGGTGCGCGGCGCGAGCGAGGCGGAGGCGCACGGGCGGAGAATCGCATGACCCTGGGAAAGGGTACCGGCGCTTCGCGACCGATCCCATTTGTCGCGCGGGCGAAATCAACTAAGAATCCGGCTCATCGAGTAATCTGGCGGGGCGGGGTTCCCCCGTTTCGATGCGTGGCATAACAAAGCGGGCGGAACAAAACCATGATCGATCGCCGTCTTCGTGTCGCCGTGATCGGCGCCGGCATGTCCGGCCTTTATATGGCCGAGATGCTGCAGCGCCGCGCCGATATCGACTTCACCGTCTACGAGAAGGCCGACGAGATCGGCGGCACCTGGCGCGACAACACCTATCCCGGGCTCTTCGTCGACGTGCTGTCGCGCCAATACGAATTCCTGTTTCAGCCCAATTACGATTGGTCGCGCAAATACGCGCCGCAAGCCGAGATCTTCGCCTATATGAAGAAGGTCGCGCGCGAGCGCGGCTGGTATAAACACATCCGCTTCAACACCGAGATCGTCGCGGCGCGCTTCGATGCGGGCGCCGGCCAATGGCATCTGAAGACAGCCGCGGGCGAGACCGACACGGTCGATTTCTTCGTCGTCGCCACCGGATTTCTGGCAAAGCCGCTTTATCCCGAGATCGACGGGCGGGAGCGCTTTGCCGGCAAGGCGTTCCATTCCGCGCGCTGGGATCATTCCGTGCCCTATGACGAGAAGCTGCGCTGGGGCGTGATCGGGGCCGGGTGCAGCGGCATCCAGATCACCGAGGCGCTGGCCTGGAAGAACGTGCAGGTGACGCAATTCGTGCGCCGCCCGCAATGGATTCACATCCGGGAGAATCCGCAAGCGACTTGGTGGGAACGCCTTAAGCTGCGCCTACCCGGGCAATATCAGAAGAAGCAGCGCGAGCTCTGGGACTTCATCATCAAGGGCGATCGCTGGCGGCTGAAGCCCGGGCCGGAGCGCGAGGCGATGCAGCGCGAGTTCCGCTCTT
>JBJKPV010000367.1:0-8205 GCA_046706015.1 Allostellaceae bacterium
GACGCGCATGATCAGCGCGGTGTTCCGCCGCGGTGGCGATGTCTCCTTCGTGGTCGAGGAATTGAAAGCCGTGTTCGATCCGCGCGGCGGCGCCTGGATGGAAGGACAATACGTGCCCTCGCTCTTGGCCGCGATCGGCGACGTGATCGAGCGTCACATGATCGCGATCGGCTTCATCACGCCCAATCGCGACCGCCCCGCGCTCACAGCCGAGCGCCAAGTCGTCAACCTTCCGGGCAACAACCAGCCGCGCATGGCGCAATGCCCCAAATGCGGCCAGGCCGCGCTCATCCGCCTCGAGGGCTGCGACCAGTGCACCAATTGCGATTATTCGAAGTGCGGGTGAGCTTCTAGCTCGCCGACGCGCGACCGATGTTGCGTCGCGCGCGCAGTCGGGGCCGTCGGCAATCCCGCATCGACGGCACGCCGTGCCGCGCTTAGACTTGCTTCATGTCGCTTGCCGTCACGCTCCGTCGCGCCGTTGTCACGATCGGCGTCGTGCTCGCCGTGGCGTTCGCCGCTTACGCGATCTATTGGCACGTCATGGCTGGAAGGCTGCGCGAGGGGCTCGCACCCTGGGTCGCGGCACGACAGGCGGAAGGCGAGGAGTTGCACTGGAGCCAAGTCGAGATCGGCGGCTTTCCGACGCGGTTCCGCTTCCGCTTCACCGATGCGCGTTTCGCCGCCGCGCGCCCCGTGCCGATCGCCTTCACCGCCGCGCGCCTCGATGTCTGGGCGGAGCCCTGGAATCTCGATCATTGGCGCTTCAGCAGCGGCGATGTCGCGAAAGTCGAAGACCCTCTGGGCGCCGTGGGCGTCGATCTCGACTATATCGAAGGCAGCGCGCGGCTCGGCGCGGATACCCCGCTCGTCCTCGATCTTGCCGTGGCCGGCGCCAAGGGCAGCGGATTGGTGCAGGGCTTCACGATCGCCCGCGCGACCGCGCATATCGAAATCCCACCCGCGCGGCCGCGAAGCCACCTCGACACGACGATGAGCGCCGCGATCGAGCTGCGCCAGGTCGGGCTGCCGACGAAGATGACCGGCTTCGGCGATGTCGTGAGCGATCTCGCCTTCTCAACCGATCTCAAAGGCGCGCTGCCGCCGGGGCCGCTCGCGCCGGCTCTGGCCAGCTGGCGCGACGCCGGGGGCACGCTGGAGCTGCGCTATTTCCGCTTGCGCTGGAGCGGATTGCTGATCGACGCCAACGGCACGCTCGCGCTCGACGACGCGCTGCAGCCGGAAGGCGCGCTCTCGGCCGAGATCACCGGCCAGGATGCCGCGGTCGACCTCGCCGTGACCTCCGGCACGCTCCAGCCGGCGGACGCCGCGCTTGCCAAGGCCGTGCTGGGACTTCTGGCCAAACCCGGCCCGAACGGCGAGAAGGCGATCACCGTGCCGCTCACCTTGCAGCAGGACCGGCTCTATCTCGCCGGTGCCCGGATCGCCGAGATCCCGCGCATCGATTGGAATTAGCCGCGTAGCACAGGCGAGGCGCGACTCTTCAGCGCCGAGCCGTCGTGCGAAGCGAAGAGGCCGCGTAGCACAGCGCAGCGTCGTGCGAAGCGAAGGAAGCGCCGCTAGACGTCCGGCATTTTCTGCGGCGCTTGGGCGCGCTCGAACATGCCGTATTGGCGCTCGACCTCGGTGACGGTGATACGGTAATCGGCGAAGATCTGCTGCCGGCCCGACAATTGCGCGAGATGATGACGCGTGTGCTCGCGCCAGCGCTTGACCGCATCCGCATCCTGCCAGAACGAGATCGAGACCAGCTTGCCCGGCGCGGCCAGGCTCGTGAAGCGCTCGACTGAGATGAAGCCCGGGATCTTTTCGACCTCGGGCCGAAGCGCGGCGGCGAGGTCGATGTAATCCTGCTCGCGCCCGGGCTTGGGCTGCACTTCGAAGATCACGGCGAACATCGCATTCTCCTCAAGCGTTACGCTTGCTTCGCCTCGATGATCGAGCGCCGGATGGCGCGCGTGCGGGTGAAGAGATCCAAGAGCTTGTCGCCCTCGCCCCAGCGAATGGCGCGCTGCAAGGCGGTCAGATCCTCGTTGAAGCGTTGGATCACTTCGAGCACCGCCTCGCGGTTGTTCAAGAAGATGTCGCGCCACATCACCGGATCGGACGCCGCGATGCGGGTGAAGTCGCGAAAGCCGCTGGCCGAGAACTTGATTACCTCGGATTTGAGCGTGTCCTCGAGATCGGTCGCGGTGCCGACGATGGTGTAGGCGATGAGATGCGGCAAATGCGAGGTGATCGCCAGCACCACGTCGTGATGCTCGGCGTCCATCGTCACCACATCCATGCCGGCCGATTGCCAGAGCCGCGTCACCTTGTCGAGCGCGGCTTCGTCTTCCCCGGGCACCGGCGTCAAGATGCACCAGCGGCCGCGGAACACCTCGGCGAAGCCCGATTCCGGCCCCGAATTCTCGGTGCCGGCGACCGGATGGCCGGGCACGAGATGGACGCTTTCCGGCAGCAGCGGCAGGAACTCGCGCAAGACCAGCCCCTTGACCGAGCCGACATCGGTGACGATGGCGCCCGGCTTCAAACCCGGCGCGATCGCCTTGCCGATCTCGGCATAGGCGGAAAGCGGCGTCGCCACGACGACGAGATCCGCGTCCTTGACGGCCTCGGCTGGGTCCATGGTGACGGCATCGGCGAGCTTCAAGCGCTTGACGCTCTCGAGCGTCTCTGCGCGGTTGGCGCAAGCGGTGATCTTGTCGGCGAGCTTGTCGCGGATGATCACCCGCGCGAGCGATGAGCCGATATGGCCGATGCCGATGAAGGCGACGTGCCCGAAATGAAGATCGCTCATTTCTGCCTCACGAAATCGCCGAGTGCCGCGACCACGGCGCGCATCTCATCCTCGGTGCCGATGGTGATGCGCAGACAGTCGGGCAGATGATAAACGCCGAGCTTGCGCACGAGAATGCCGCGATCGCGCAGGAAATCCCAGGCCGCGTCGGCGCTCCTGGGCGCGGCTGGAAAGCGCACAAGTACGAAATTGGCGACGGTCGGCGCCACGTCAAGGCCCAGCGCCGCGAGCTCGCGCGCGAGCCAGGGCCGCCAGAGCGTGTTATGCGTGCGGGCGCGCGCGGTGGCCTCGACATCCTCCAGCGCCGCGACACCCGCCGCCTGCGCCGCCATGTTGACGTTGAAGGGCCCGCGGATGCGGTTCAACACATCGACGATGTCGGCGCCGGCATAGCCCCAGCCGAGGCGCAGCCCGCCCATCGCATAGATCTTCGAGAAGGTCCGCGTCATCACCACGTTGGGCTCGCTCGTCGCCAGATCGAGCCCGGAATCATAATCGCCTTCCGTGACAAATTCGGCATAGGCCGCATCGATCACTAGGATGACCGATCGAGGCAGGCCGGCATGGAGGCGGCGCAGCGCCTCGCGCGGAATATAGGTTCCGGTCGGATTGTTGGGATTGGCGATGAAGACGAGCTTCGTCTTGGATGTCACCCGCGCCAGCGTTGCGTCGACGTCGAAAGTGAGATTCGTCTCCGGCACCGCGACCGGTGTCGCGCCGACCGTCAAGGCGACGATCGGATAGATCGAGAAGCCGTGACGGGAATAGATGATCTCGTCGCCCTCGCCGGCATAGGCCTCGGCGAGAAGATGGATGATGTCGTCCGAACCGAGGCCGCAGACGATGCGTTCCGGATCGATCCCGTGGAGCCGGCCGAGCGCGTCCCTCAGCGCGCGCGAATGGCCGTCGGGATAGCGGAACATATCGGGCGCCACAGCATGATAAGCGGCGACGGCTCTGGCGCTGGGCCCGAGCGCGCTTTCATTGGAGGCGAGCCGGATCGGCTTGGCGACGCCCGCAATGCGAGCCTCGCCGCCGACATAGGGGGCGATGCGCAGAATGCTCGCCCGCGGCGTCGGCGCGCGCGGCGACATCACGACTCCGAGTCCGCGAGCTGGGCCTTGTCGAGCGGCACGGCATAGCAGCCGAGCAGCGACAGGCCGATGAGCTTGTCGCCGAGCGCGGCGGCCGCGCCCTTGAGGCGCGCATCATCCGCCGGCACCCAATCGCCGAGCTCGACGACTTGGATGTCGCTCGCGCCGCCGGGCTCGGTGCCCGCCAGCCGCGTCGCGCCGAGCCCGGCCTCGGCCAAGGCCGCGGTGACGCGGGTGCGGCTCAAGCCTGGCGTGGTCTCGACGATATAGAGGCTGCGATCGGCGCCCGAAGCCTCGGGATCGGTCCGGGCGATGACCAGCGCATCCTCGCCTTCGCCGCGCGCGTTGCCGCGCGCGCCAAAAGGAAGCCGCGCAATGACGCGCGGCTTTCCGGCATCGCCAGCCATCAGCAGCCGCCACCACGATTCCTCGTCGCGCTGGCCCGGCACGGGCAGCACGCCGAGCGTGGCGCGGCCATCGATCACCGCGCCGACCACCTCGCCGGTCGAGCGCAGCGCGATCATCGCCGTCTGGCTGCCGAAATGGTCGCGCGCCAGATCCCAGAACGCCGACGCCTGCTGCGGCACGAAAACCGCGACCTGGAGCTCCGCCTGCATCGCGGTCGTGCCCGAGAGCAGCTCGCGCCAAAGACGCACCAGAACGGGTCGCGGAAAACCGCCGCGATGACGCGCGATCAGGCGGCGCAGGATCCGCGCCTCGCGCCCGGGCCTTAGCGGCGGCGTCGCAGCCGCCTGCTTGACGCGCGCGACCTGTGCCACCAGATCGGCGCGTTGCATCAGCGCGTCGTGCAACGCATCGTCAAGCCGGTCGATGCGGCGGCGCAGCTCCTCGAGCGAAGGCGGGTCTTGGGACATGGGCAAAAAGACCGGAAATTGCGGCGGATACCGATAGTTCGGCATAAGCCTTAAAGCAAAGAAAACGTTGACAGGCTAGGGCCCTGCTCCCTAGCTATGCGCCGCTTTCACAACCCCTTGGCAGGGTGGAGATGACCGCTGTCGCGCCCCCGCCGGCACTGTCGGGGCAACCGTCAACCAACGAACCGTCCGCCTCGGCCGCCGCCGGCAGCCGGCCGGGCTTTCGTCTGACCGTCGCCGAGCCGCTGGCGCTCGATTGCGGCGTCAGCCTCGCACCCTATGCCATCGCCTATCAGACTTACGGCAAGCTCAACGCTCACGGCTCCAACCCCATTCTCCTCTGCCATGCGCTGACCGGCGACCAATATGTCGCAGAGCCGCACCCGATCAGCGGCAAGCCGGGCTGGTGGGACATTCTCGTCGGCCCCGGCAAGGTGCTCGACACCGAGCGCTATTTCCTCATCTGCGCCAATGTGCTCGGCGGTTGCATGGGCTCGACCGGTCCGGCCGAGGTGAACCCCGCGACCGGCAAGCCCTGGGATCTCGATTTCCCGGTCATCACCATCGCCGACATGGTGCGCGCGCAAAAGCAGCTCATCGACCATCTCGGCATCGAGCAGCTCTTCTGCGTCATCGGCGGCTCGATGGGAGGCATGCAGGTGCTGCAATGGGCGGCCTCATATCCCGAGCGCGTCTTCGCCGCCGTGCCGATCGCCACCGCCGCGCGGCATTCGGCGCAGAATATCGCCTTCCACGAAGTCGGACGCCAAGCGATCATGGCCGACGCCAATTGGTGCAACGGTCATTACATCGCGCGCGGCGTGCGGCCGGAGCGCGGCCTCGCGGTCGCCCGCATGGCGGCGCACGTGACCTATTTGTCGGAGCAGGCGTTGCACCGCAAATTCGGGCGCAACCTGCAGAATCGCGAGGCGCTCAGCTTCGGCTTCGACGCCGATTTCCAAGTCGAGAATTATCTTCGCCACCAAGGCATCAGCTTCGTCGAGCGCTTCGACGCCAATTCCTATCTCTACATCACGCGCGCTTGCGATTATTTCGATCTCGCGGCCGAGCATGGTGGCGTGCTTGCCAACGCCTTTGCGAGCACCAAGACGCGGTTCTGCTCGATCTCCTTCACCAGCGACTGGCTCTATCCGACATCGGAGAATCGCCAGATCGTTCACGCCCTCAACGCGGCCGCCGCCAATGTCAGCTTCGTCGAGGTCGAGACCGACAAGGGGCATGACGCGTTCCTTCTCGACGAGCCCGAGTTCCACGCGACCTTGCGCGGCTTCCTCGCCGGCTGCGCCGAGCATCGTGGGCTCGAGCGGCCGTGAGCGCGACCGCGCCGCGGCATCCGTGAGTCGCCAGCGATGAGTCCGGATTCGCGGCTTCTCTCGCCGCTCAAGCCCGCCTTGCGCGAGGATCTCCGCCTCGTCGCCGACATGATCGAACCGGGCTCGCGCGTGCTCGATCTCGGTTGCGGCGACGGCGAACTCTTGTCCTACCTCGTCCATCACAAAGGCGTCGACGGCCGCGGCATGGAGCTGAGCCAGGGCGGCGTCAATGCCTGCGTCCGCAGCGGGCTGTCGGTCATCCAGGGCGACGCCGACAATGATCTGCGCGATTACCCGACCCACGCCTTCGACTATATCGTCCTGAGCCAGACCTTGCAGGCGACGCGGCGTCCGCATGAGGTGCTGCGCCACCTCGCGCGCATCGGCCGCCACGCGATCGTGTCGATTCCGAATTTCGGGCATTGGCGCATGCGCCTGCGCCTTTTGACCGAGGGACGGATGCCGCGCACGCCGGTGCTGCCGCATCACTGGTACGACACGCCCAACATCCATCTCTGCACGATCTTGGATTTCATCGATCTCTGCGACGAGGAAGGGCTCACGGTCGAGCGCAGCGTGACCTTGGACCAGCAGGGCCGCGCCTATCGCCTCAATCCGCGCGGTAGGCTCGCCAATCTGTTGGCCGCGCAAGGGCTCTTCATGCTGGCGGGGAAGCATTAGCCGGCCGCGCCGGTGGAGCAGCTTCCGGCAAACGAACGCACAAACCGGCCGCGCCGGTGGAGCAGCTTCCGGCAAATCAACAACACCCCGGCTGCTCAAGGGAGCACGTTTCGATGAAGGCGATGATCTACCGCGAATTCGGGCCGGCCGAGGTCCTTCATTACGAGGAGATTCCCGACCCCGTGCCGGGCCAGGGCGAGATCGTGCTCGAGGTCCATGCCTGCTCGGTCAATCGCGTGCTCGATGTCGCGGTGCGGGCCGGCCAGCAGCCACGGCGCAACGTACAGCTTCCCCATATCGGCGGCGTCGATCCGGTCGGCATCGTCACCGCGATCGGACCCGGCGTTACCGACCGCAAGATCGGCGATCGCGTCGCCGTGTTCCAGCACATCGGCGAGCGGCGCATGTTCGGCATTCATTGCTGGGGCGGCAACGCGCAGTTGACGCGCGCGCCCGCCTTTGCCACCTGCCTCGTGCCCGACGGCGTCTCCTTCGCCGACGCCTGCGTCTTGGCGCGCCACGCGCCGGTGGCGTGGAACCTCCTCGTCCATATGGGCAAGCTCAAAGCCGGCGAATGGGTGCTGGTGATGGGCGCGGCGGGCAATCTCGGCTCGATCGGAATTCAACTCGCCAAAAATCTCGGCGCGCGGGTGATTGCCTGCGCCGGCTCGGACGCGCGCGCCGCGATCGGGCTCGAACTCGGCGCCGATTACGCGATCAACTATTCAAAGCACGCGCTCAAAGAAGAAGTGATGAGGATCACCGAGGGCCACGGCCTCGACATGGTCTATGACAACGTCGCCAATCCCGAGCCCACCGCCAAGGCGATCACCGCGCTGGGCTTCGACGGCAGGCTCGTCACCGCGGGCGCGCATGGCGGCCCGATCGTCCCGGTCGATTTCGCGCATCTCTATCACCACCGCATCACCATCATGGGCAATCCGGAAAGCCGGCCCGAGGACGCGATGCCGGCCTTGGAAGCTGCGGCCCAAGGCAAGATGAAAGTCCTGGTCGAGCGCGTCATGCCCATGGGTGAGGCGGTCGCGGCGCATCGCCTGGTCGAAGCCTCGCCC
Source organism: Allostellaceae bacterium (assembly GCA_046706015.1). Classification (GTDB taxonomy): domain Bacteria; phylum Pseudomonadota; class Alphaproteobacteria; order ATCC43930; family CGMCC-115725; genus CAIKMD01. Next base: position 7,879 of record JBJKPV010000367.1, read on the forward strand.
GCGACCGGCAAGATCATCCTCGATCCGAGTCTCGGCTGAGCCCAGCCGCGCGCGACGCTTCAACCGATCGCGGCTTCAGGCTCCCGCGGCGAGGCGCGGCTCGCGGCCCTTGAGCTTGGGCATGACCTCATTGGCGAAGAGGCGCAGCGAGCGCTGCGCCTGCTCATGGGTGATGCCGCCGAAGAAGAAGGTACAATCGCATTGGGTGAAACCCATCGCGTCTTGCGCGCGCTCGAGAATGCTGAGCGCCTCGTCGGGCGTCGAGGCGATGACGCGCAGCTCTTCGACCATCCTGTCGATGTCGAGCGCATCTTCGAGCGCCTTTTG